>OODV01000223.1 GCA_900299555.1 uncultured Endozoicomonas sp. | reverse complement strand
GGGCCTGTTCCAGCGTGAGGTTGAACTGGCCGTTGCTGTCGGCAATGGCGCTGCCCAGGACGTTGCCCGCGGCATCGCGGATCGCCACCAGTGCACCGGATGCTCCAACTCCAAATAACGTGTTTCCATTAGCGACGACCATCGGATTTGTACTATCAATGGCTGTGATATCAACAGGGTTTGAAAATGAATTTGCGTTATTAACAGTCAGTCGGGCAAAGCCCAATCTGTCGGCAATGGCAGAACCAATGAGTTGGCCGTTAGAGTCTTTGAAGGCTACGATAGTGCCTGAAGGCATGAAAGCCTCAAGAAAGTTGTACTCAAGATCTACTCTAGAGTCCCCATAATCATTTTTTCCCGCAACGTTTATATAGACTTCAGATTCTGACAGTTCACCTGTCTGATCACGCATTTGATAGCGTATAGATATGTTTTCACTTTCATTAATTCTCAAATGGTCAAAATATCGCCCTGGACTGAAAATGATTTTATTGTTTTCGATACTTATGATGCCCAGGTTCTCGTAAGGATCATTGTCGATAATTTGTGCACTTAAAAGAATGAAATTGGTGGGGTTATCATAAGAGTCTTCATCGATATCATTTGAAAGCACATCAATGATTATGCTTTCGTTCTCATTAGATGATCCAAAGTCTGGTTGAGCTCTGGGAGTTTCATTAAGATCATTGATTTTTATATTTATATTTGCTGTTTCTGATAAGCCACCGCTATCTGTTACCTGAACTGTCACATCATAATAAGCCAATGATTCATGATTTAGCTCACCAGTTACTGTGATTTCTCCACTGGATGAATCAATAGTGAAACGGCCATCATCATTGCCGTCGATAATAGCATAATTAAGCTTGGATTTGGTTCCATGATCATTTGCTACGACTACTCCAACAAGAGCAGTACCGTCAAAAGGTGCGTTTTCATTAATGCTAAAGGACTGATCTGCGATTTCAGGTTTTGTATTAATTGCTGATGTGAATTGGATCAGTTCAGGCCCTGCTTTACTTATTGATTCGTTCGAGTCATCTGTGTATTGGTTCTCACTGTCCTTGAATTTGCGGGCTTCTTCAGATATTTCTCGTTCAATAATATACTGATCAGTTAACTGGACAGAAGAAATATCTTCATCGGGTGGTGATTTCTTTGATGGGGGGAGCGGTTCAGTTATGGATGATTCTCTCACCCCGACTGGTGTTTTATTCCGATTTTCTGTGTCGTCACTTCCCGAGTATGAAGGAGGTAGATTATTAATAAAATCTGGGCTAATGATAACCTGTTCCTGTGAAGAAAGGTTGATCAGCTGACCATTGAGCAATTCTATTATTAACTCAGTGCCTGAAAGACTTTGTATAATGTCATTTAGAAAAACAGGATCGCCTGTATTTAAAACCTTCTTGTTTCCATTACTGTCAATGATTATTATTTCTTTTTCTGCTTCTTTAATAAATCCTATTATTGATGAATATCTGCTTGAATCCATTGCATTTTCTACCTGGTTGTAATCGGATTTAAATAAATCAGCTCCGTTTTACTGGGGGACTTATTCTTTAGTTGTGTGATTTTTATGGTTTTTTAAAATTTGTTCTTGTTATGAGCTACATCACCGTATGCAAAGCAGCCATAAGTAACTATTCTTGACAATATGTAATTTCTCTGTTCAGAAGATCCTGCCCATTTAGCATTAATTTTAGCTTAGTAGACATTCTGCCGGCTGTGTTGTGCTTAAAGGTTGAAGTTAAAATAGCCGCAATTATCTGCAGGAAATGGTCATTAAAAACTGAATTTATTGATATGAGTACATCCTATGCATGAAAACTCTCTAGACAGGCATAGGCAGTGTGCTCAGCCCTGAATAATCCAAAGAATCTTTTTCCGCTTTCTCTGCCGTGACTTTAGCCCTGAGCTAACCGCCCCCAAAAACTGATCTTTGGTTTTCAACGCTATTCGCCCGATATGGTAAGATTTGAGAACACTCCACCAGCGGTAAATACATGAGGAATTTGTACAGTACTCTTTAGAGAGCCTCTGAACCTTTGCTCCATCCAGCCATTTGTGGATAGCCTCAATGCGAATTGTTTCTTTCACATCATGGGAAACTTTACGATCGTCGACCTTACTCATGGGCACCTCAAAAACTGAGGCGCTATATTAAGTGAATTTGCGATGCAAAGTGTTGGCCCCTATCAATACAATGCGGCAAGACGTTAAAACGGCGTTTATTAGTCTCTCACAAGGTTAAAACCACCGGCTTTAGCCGGTTAGCTTTAGCTATGATTATTTGTTGAAGGTATCCCATAGGACTTACGCATTGACAGGCTTTGTAAAATTTGATGACCCTCAAAAATTGTTGTTTTTTCAGGGATGAAAGTGAGAAGCACCACTCGACCCAATACCGCTTGTTGCACTCTTCCTCAGTACATGGGGTTCCTGATCAGTGAACCCAAATCATCAACATGCACAAGGTTGGCAGAAGTTGCAGGTATCTCTCACCACAGCGCAAACCGGTTCCTTCATCGTGAAAATTATCAACCGAAATATATGTGCGATGAAGCTCTGGAAGTCTTGAACCCACCGGTGGCACTTTGAGTGTTGATGACAGTTTGCTCAATAAACCATGCAGCTACTCTGTGGCTCTTGTGGGGGTATTTCTGGTCAGGTAAGCGTCACAGACCCGTTAAAGGCATTAACCTCATCACCCTTTATTACACCGACATATCAGGGTTGCACATGCCGGATTACGTATGTCCCAACTGGCGAGGGCTGGTTGTACCTGTCGGAACTTATTGATCTTTACTCCAGAGCCGTCGTTGGCTGGTCTATGAGCAATAGAATGACAGCAGCGCTGGTAACCGACTCGCTGGAGATGGCGATTTGGAAACGCAGGCCACAGCCTGGCTATACTGGTGTATAGCGATCGTGGAAGCCAGTACATATCAGAATGCTACCAGTCATTAATAAACGACAATAAATCTGTCTGTAGCATGAGCCGTAAAGGGAACTGCCGGGATAATGCAGTGGCTGGGAGTTTCTTTCATACGCTGAAAACAGAACTCATTCATCATGAGGATTTTCAGACCCGGGAAGAGCCTCATCAGGCAATTTTTGAGTATATTGAAGCGTTTTATAACCGTCAGAGAAAGCACTCGAGCAATAGCTACCTGGCACCGTTCAAATATGAACAACATGCAGATCAGCGTAAAAAAGTGTCCGGAAAATCCTTGCTATTTCAGTTGTGTCCGGAGTCGCTTTCCTTGCCGCTTATAAAATGGAGCATCCTTCCAGGTGAGAGAATACCATTCAGGAGGTTCTGAAAACTTCCCAACCCCTGCCGTTTATATTTTTTGATGGAAAAGGTAGAGTTCTGACTTCATAAAATATAAATACAGGGACTTTCTATGAAACTGGCTCGTATGACGATGTGTGGGATGCTTTTCGTATTCAGCTCCTTTTCTTTTGCCAATAGTGAAGCAGAGAAGGAGGCCGCCAGGCTATTGAATGTGATGGGGGCTGAGACGGCCATTGAGCAGTCCATGAATCAGATGATGGAGATGCAGGTTCAACAGAACCCGGCGCTGTTGCCATTCCGGCATGTCATTGCCGATTTCTTTGAACAGTATATGAGTTATGAGAGCTTGAAGCCTGAGATGGTGAAGCTGTATGCCGAAGAGTTTACGGCTGGTGAACTCAGGGAGTTGAATGCTTTCTACCGCACTCCCACTGGTCGAAAGACGATTGAAAAAATGCCGGTGCTTTTTGCCCGAGGTGGGCAGATTGGCATTCAGCCGGTAGAGCAGAACATTCATAAGCTGGAGGCGATGATCGTCGCAGAAACAGAACGCCTGCAGTTATCTGAACCCCAGTGAAGGTTGTCTGAAGCATTCTCCCGATTGGTTACCGGTCATATTATACCATTTCCGCTTTCTAACTATTAGAGCGAGCAAGCTATTTTGGGCTACTGGACAAGGCGAAGCGACGAGTCATAGCCGTAGCTATGGCGAGGAGCGTCAACGCAGGCCAGTAGTTCAAAATGGCTGCGCAGCCCATAGTTAGAAGGTGGAAGTGGTATTATTACCCACGGTGCTCCGTGGGTATTGTGATTCAGTTTCTGTGCAAGACTGCTAAGAGATGCAGTGCTTTACGATTAATGGCTGGCTCTGCTCATTGAACTGTAAGTGGCACAGGCAACAATAATTATCCCTCCTGCTATCTGGAACCATGCCAGATGTTCTCCCAGCCATAGAATAGCGAAGGCTGCACCGAAAGCCGTTTCAGTACCCATCAATAGTGCAACCCGTGATGGTGAGGTTTTGCGAACACCATAGTTCTGGGCAAAAAATGCAAAGATGGTGCAGAACAGAACCAGATAGAGCATGGTTAGCCAGAATGCCGGTGCTGTCGGAATCTGAAGATTGCTTTCCGGGTTGATCATCAGACACAGTAGCATTGCACCGGCGCCGACAACGCCAGACTGGAGTGCGGTCAGGCTGATGGATGAAAGCTGTCGTCCAATCATCAGTTTCTTGGTCACGATGACCATGAACCCTCTGAACACAGCCGCAAGGAGTATAAATCCATCGCCCTGGTTGATGGTGACTCCCAGTTCTTCGTTATAAGAGAGCAGGAATACACCGAGCAGGCATCCGGCAGCCTGCAGGAAAATCTTACCACCGGGATAGCTTTTGAATACCGCCCATTCTATAAACGGGGTGATCAGTACACAGAGGCTGATCAGAAATGCCGCATTGGAAGCGGTGGTATTGGCTACTCCATAGGTTTCACAGAGGAAGATAGTGAGCAGTATGCAGCCGGTAGGCAGTGCATATTTCCAGTCTTTTGCGGCACCCGTCTTCAACTCTTTCGAAAGAATGGGGAGTAAAATGCTGAAAGTCATCAGAAACCGGATGGTTAGAAACCCCAGTACCGGTACATAAACAAGGGCTTCTTTGGTCAGTCCGTAACTGGTTCCCCAGAATATGGCGACCATCAGGAGTGAACATTCTGCGATTGGCCATTTACGTTTGTAAAATCGTGATTCGAGTAATGCGTGCATAAATAAATCTGCAAACCTTCCTTCTAAAGGAAAGGCCTGCTAACTCTCTTGTTTTTATGGTTGGGTGAAAGCAATAACCAGAACATCGCGGTACGCAGTGCTCAGTTCACTATTGGCCATTGATATTGACGACACTGAATGCATGGTTGCTTCATCATTGGCCAGCATAAGGTCGAATGGGTGGGTCAGCTGGACTGTAGAGTGCTTCTCTGGCAACGATAGAGACAGCGGTTGCCATGCCTTTTTCGAGCTTGTAAGTGACGGAACCTGAAACTTTCTCTGTTGATGACTGGATAAATGCCCGTGCGGCCTGCTGAAGAGGGCTACCCCAGCGGCCCTCAACGGCCTCCATTGTCCAGACTTGCTCCTGCTGATTTTTGTAGTTCAGATAATTGGTCGGCAGGGCTGCCATTTCCAGATGCTTATAGGCTTCCATCAGCATTCTGGCCGCAGGCGCTTCCCGGATTTCCAACACTTTTTCATCCTGATCAAGGTGTTCAAGCCCAAGGTATCTACCAATTTTGTAGGCACCTACCCGGGTGTTGAGAAACTTGATCAACTCAGCGACAGGCATTGGCTGCTCATTAACCGAAACCGGAATGCCTTCACGGAAAGTAATGCGAACCTGGTGGGATGCTTCTGAAATCTGTTTCGATGGGTTTTCCTCAGCAATTCCCACTGAAGTGATTCGAGATAACAGCACCAAGGCTTCCAGCCAGTT
>OODV01000559.1 GCA_900299555.1 uncultured Endozoicomonas sp. | reverse complement strand
TTAATGGGTTAATGGGTTAATGGGTTAATGGGTTAATGGGTTAATGGGTTAATGGGTTAATGGATTAAAGCTTCAGACCACTACTTCATATAAAAGTTCCCCATATCACAATCCATCCAATATTTATGTCGACCAAGCATAAGGAAATGCTATGGCTATCAATAATAGTGACGTAAAGCTCTTTGAATGCCAACGCCTTACTGATTAGGAAGATGGTGGGGGTCGAGTTACTGGCAACGAGGTGATTGACGGTAACGTCAATAATCTCTTTCAGGACATTTCCCGGATCGACCGAACTATCGGTGATGTGGCCTTGCGGAAGGCCTTTATCGGGATCAGCACCGATAACAATGACGTTTATCTCGGCAGTCATTTGATTCTTACCGAGCCTCCCAAGGATCAAAATGTCAGTGTTTTGCTGTTTAATACCGACAGTCAGACCGATGAGCGTTTAGATGCCAGAGACAAAATAGAAAGCTATGTTGTTCCCGGCATTAAGGCATCTTGGGAGTTGGTGGGCGATCGGCTGCAGGGTCAGCGTTCCATTGTTGGCTATCAGCGCGAGCAATGCTTTGTCCCTGAAATTGGTGAAGTCTATAAGATCACCACTCCCGATGGCTTAACCAGTCAGTTCATCCGTATTACTGCCGTTGATCATTCGGTGGTCACTTTTATCTATCATAACAGTTCAGAGTATGTGGATTTTAACCGGCGTAAAGTGGAGATGGAGATCAGTGCGTCACTGGTGACTACCCTCCGCAGAAAATTATCCGGCTGGAATATCCGGGCGGTTCGGTCAATGTCGGCATTGATTCAACGGATGAAACCAAACTGCTGGAAGCCCTGAAAATTCATTCATGAGGACGGTTTGATGCAACTGAACACAATTACCCCACCAGACGATCTTCTCTGGCTCAATGAGTTTGAATGGAACCCCGTCGAGCAAACCACCGAGCAGAGCCTGACCGGAGCTTTGCTGGTTCAGAAAGGGCAACTAATGCATTGCAGGCCAATCATTCTCTCTGGCAATGGCAAGGCCGGTTGGGTATCCCGGCTGACGGTCAAGAGTTTATTTGCTCTCTTCAAAGCGGCCAATAAAACCATTATGTTGACGCTCCCGGATAGTCGGCAGTTCTGAGTAATTTTTGACCGGTCTAATGGAGCACTCATAGAGGCACAGGAGGTTTTGCCTTTCACTTACCCAGAGGATAGTGACCGGTATTTTATTACCCTCCGATTTCAGACAGTTGAGTATATGTATTACTTCTTCGAACAAGCCTTACTGTGAGTGCTCAAAGCCCCAGAGCGAGAGAATGTTTGTTGACAATTCCTGCAGCTCAATGGTTTATCACCACTATGTACCCTCAAATGTTGAGCCAAGTGATGTTTATAGAAAAATCCTTTGCCGCATCTGTCGCAATTAAAATTTATTACTCTTTCGTGAATGCTTTTAATATGACGCTTCAGCCCACCTTGTGTTGAATACTTTTTATTACATTCTGGATATTCTTTACACTCAAATTGAGGTTTAGTTGCTACGCCAGAATTGCTAGATTTCAATTGCGAAGAGTGCATCAAATATTTGGACGTGTATTTTTCAAAGCCTTGAAGGCTAGAGGGGGGGGGGGTTCCCCCCTAATATTTGAGCCGTTACCCAAAAGAGATTCAATAGAAAAACTTTCTTTACTCGGATTATATTTTGGTGCTTGATCACTTTGCTGCTGTTCGTCTACTCTCATGGGTACATCACTAATGCTATCCGTATTTTTGAAGGGTGATGTTACATCAATGGATTGACGACTTATTGGTTCTGATAAGCCGACAGTTTGTTTTGCTTGAACTGGAGAAAGAGACCTTCCACATAAAGTTGGCGGTGATGTGTCAGAGCTGTTGATCTGATATATTCCTGTCTTTTTGAGTCATCTATGGCTGTAGTTCAAGTTGCCTGTATCCATTGTCAACAAACGTTCAATGTTGTTAAGAACGGGAAAGCTGAGACGGGTCACCAGCGGTATCGATGCAAGGACTGTAATAAGAGCTTCCAACTTGAGTATCGCTATAACGGCAATCTGCCTGGTACTCATGAGCAGATCATAAAGATGACCGTGAATGGCTCCGGGGTCAGAGATATCGGACGTGTCCTTGAGATCAGTCCAACGACTGTACTGGCTCGCTTAAAAAACTCGACCCGCCAACAGTAACACAACTCCCCTTCGAAAATGCCCAGGTCAA
>OODV01000215.1 GCA_900299555.1 uncultured Endozoicomonas sp. | reverse complement strand
GTTGGAGCGTCTGGCCCGCTTCAAAGTCAGTTTTTACTGCACAGATGACTGGCAGCCATATACATCCTGTTTACCAGAAGATAAACATATCATTGGAAAGTACTTTACTCAGAGGATTGAGCGGCAGAATCTGACCTTGAGCACTTGCTTGAAACGGTTAGCCAGAAGGACTATCTGCTTCTCAAGATCAATAGACATTCATGATAAGGTTATCGGGGAGTTTATCTCCCGAAACCACTATCAACAGTTTTGATACATCACCTTTATTTTATGTTTTAAATGGAATTTTTAATATATTTATTATGTCTTATAAAAAATGGTAATTTTCTAAAAATCATCTCATAATAATGATGCTCACTAGCGTGTCCAAACGGGATTAGTTCCCGCTGCTATTGAAAGAGTGATTAAAGAGCGCTACCTGATCGGGTAGCGCTTTTAATTATCCATATATTATGAGACTCACTTACTTTTCTTCGCCTTGCTTTTTTTAGTCTCAGGAAAAACTACTTTATAAACATCGTCGTACTGACGGGCAAAATGTACAGTCACTCCATCACGGATGTAGTCAGGAAGCTCATCAAAGTCTCTTCGGTTATCTTCTGGTAGTATCAGCTCCATTATATTCTGGCGTCTGGCTGCAATAACTTTCTCTCTGATACCTCCAACAGCGAGTACTCTGCCGGTTAATGTCAGCTCTCCAGTCATCGCCAGGTTTTTGGTTGGTTTGATGCCTCGGGTGAGAGAGATAAGTGCTGTTGTCATTGTGACACCTGCACTTGGTCCATCTTTAGGGGTTGCCCCTTCTGGAACATGTAGATGTATAAAGGCTGTTTTGAGGAAATCTTCTTGTATGCCAAACTTTTTGGCATTGCTGGTTGTATAGCTGTATGAGATCTCGGCTGACTCTTTCATAACCTCGCCAAGCTTACCTGTCAGTTTAAACCCAGCCCTTTGTTGATGAATGAGACAGGCTTCGACGGGTAGGGTTGCTCCGCCCATGGCAGTCCAGGCAAGTCCGGTAACAATACCCACGCCTTCCATGAATTTTTCCTGTCGGAAATAGGGCGTTCCCAGAAATTCTTCCAGGTTTTTTCCTGAAACTGTTAACTTGTTTTCATCATTTTCTAAAAACCGAACAACAACTTTCCGGATAATCTTCTGTAACAATTTTTCAAAATGGCGAACGCCAGCTTCACGGGCATAACCATCAATGATTTTTCGAAAGGTCGTATCTGAAACTCTAAGCTGGCTCTTTTTTAGCCCCGCTTTTTTGAGTTGTTTAGGCCATAGATGGTTTTTGGCAATAGCTACCTTTTCTTCGGTGATATAGCCAGAGAGTCTGATCATATCCATGCGGTCCAGAAGAGGGCCAGGGATGGTATCCAGCTGGTTCGCAGTACAGATAAAGAGAACCTTGGATAGATCAATTCTCATGTCCAGATAGTGATCCAGAAACTCAGTGTTTTGTTCTGGATCAAGTACTTCCAATAGTGCAGAAGCAGGATCCCCCCGGAAAGAGGCTCCAATTTTGTCAATCTCATCCAGCATAATGACTGGATTGGAGACTTCCACCTCTTTGAAGGCTTGAACCAGTTTACCGGGTAGTGCGCCTATATAGGTTCGTCGATGACCTTTGATCTCCGCCTCATCTCTCATGCCGCCAAGGCTGAATCGATAGAACTTTCTATCAAGCGCTTTTGCTACCGACTTAACGATAGATGTTTTGCCGACACCTGGAGGTCCGACCAGCAGCATGATTGAGCCTGAAACTTCCTTTCGATAAGCGCCAACTGCCAGGAATTCAATAATCCGGTCTTTGACATCGTCAAGGCCATCATGATCAGAGCTGAGTATATCTCTGGCATGATGAAGGTCGAGATTATCTTCTGAGAACACTCCCCAGGGAACAGAAGTTGCCCAGTCCAGATAGTTTCTGCAGATAGAGTACTCTGGCGAGCCGGTTTCAAGAATGGAGAGCTTCTTCAGCTCATCATTAATTTTAGCTTTAGCACTTTCAGGGACAACGAGATTTTCCAGTCGTTGTTCAAATTGCTCTATTTCAGCGGTGCGGTCATCCTTTGAGATTCCCAATTCTTTCTGGATCACCTTGAGTTGTTCTTTCAGGAAAAACTCACGCTGATGATTGCTTATTTTACGATTAACTTCAGCGTTGATTTCACTCTGCAGACGTGCAACTTCCTGCTCTTTACGTATCAGAACCAGCACTTTTTCCATTCTGCGCTGCACAGGAATGGTTTCAAGAACTTCCTGAAGCTCTTGGCCTGGTGCTGTCGTTATTGCTGCAGCAAAGTCTGCTAAAGGTGATGGGTCTTTAGGACTGAATCGGTTTAGATAATTTTTCAGTTCTTCACTGTATAAAGGGTTGAGGGGGATAAGCTCTTTGATCGCTTGAATCAGTGCCAGAGCGTATGCCTTGACCTCATCGCTATTGTCTTCAGGACATTCGATGTATTCCACTTGAACCAGGTAAGGAGGGCGACGGCGCAACCATTTCCTTATTCTGAACCTTTGCATGCCAAGGGCAATAAACTGTACCTGATCATTGTCGGAAACGATGTTATGGATTTTGACAACACAGCCCACCTGGGGAAAGTCTTGTGGAACAACATCTATCCCAGGCATTCTACCCACAAAACTCAGACCTACGGCTTTATGAGGACTCTGGCCGACTCGCTGAAGTGTTTCTCCCCACTCATGGCTACTAAAAACCAGAGGTTGTACCTGGGCAGGAAAGAAAGGGCGGTTGGATACGGGAATTAGGTACAGTTTGTCTGGCAGAGCCTGATGTGGGAGAACCAGTCCTGTACTGGTTTTTTGACTGTCTTCATCCCCGCTGATAACTTCGGGGTTGTTGGAATCCTGATCTGTCATAGTCTGTCTGCAATAAACTGGTAGATAGAAGTTTGATTGAAAGGTTACTGCTGAGGGTTGTTGGAGCATGCTTCAGGAGGGACTCTCTTCGCCCGATTTACCTGTTCACACCTAAGCAGAATATTGTCTGGATACCCTATTTTGAGCCATATCCAGTAATTTCAATGGTCAATGCATTTTAAGTATGGTTTAGATAGTCAGGATTGGCACAGAGAAGGACTTATTGGTGACCAGTGGTAATGATAATGGACATGGTTTAAGGCTATCAATATCTCAGTTATGGGATTTGTGACAATTTTCTGACGACGATATGATGGCAGGTCGATGGGGGCTTTGAGTATGATTCACACCAACGTAAATAAGGGAAACTGGCCTTGAACATGGTGGAAGCTGTTGAGTATGTGAGATAAGATTCTAGGCAATAATAATAAGGAATGCAGTATGTTAAATTACCAATCCCTCCGTCGTATTGTATTATCTATGACTTTCCTTTGCTTTGTATCTCTCCCTGCAAAAGCACTTTTGATCAATAAATACGATTTGCCTGATGTTATCGCAGCGGATGCTGATAAACCGGAGCTGAGACTTCAGGGAGCCGCTGTCAGATCCTGGTACCTGATGGTGAAAGGGTATATCGGGGCTTTGTACTTGGAAGAACCTACGAATAGTGCGGAAGAGATATATGCTTCTGATAGCTATCAGCGAATGGCTTTTGTCATGCTGGTTTCAAAAATGAGTGCCCGGCGTATCGCTAATGCTTTTTATGACTCGATCCAGCTTAATAGTCCTCCGGCTGAGCAAGAAGCAATGAAGGATGATTTGGAACAAATTTTTGCTCTTGTTGATGGTTCAATGAAAATAGGTGAGCAGGCTGTGTTTGAATACCTTCCAGGTAAAGGCCTGAGAGTTGAAATTGCTGGTGTTGAAAAAGGCATCGTGCCAGCCCGTAAAGAAGTATTTAATCTTTTTCTAAGGGTCTGGATTGGTGAGACGCCTCCCAGTAAGACATTTAAAGCGCAGATTTTAGGACTGGCTCCGGCTACCTGAAGAAATGATCCATTTATCTGCTCGTGACTTTTTGTCTTGCAGTTGATGGCTACGTTGCCTTGAATGTTGTTAGAGGGCAGATGAATATGAAAATTTTTACTGTCCTTGAGGCTGAAACAGCATATCAATTTTAAAGGAGTATTTGATATGGATATCAAAACGCTTGCCTTTCTTGGATTATCTTTTTTTAGTATTTCAGTATTTGCAGCTGACCAGAAGGACTGGTCTGATGAGCAAAAGATCAACGTCAATCAGGCGACTGTTGAGCAACTTGATAAAGGGTTATTAGGGGTAGGGCCTCGGATAGCTATGGAAATTGTTAAGCACCGAGATCAGCATGGTCCTTATCAAAGTGTTGAGGATCTTGATAAGGTAAAGTATGTGGGTAGTAGAGTGCTTGATAAGAATAAAGGGCGCATAATTTTCGACTGAGTTCTCTCTTCAGGGCCTGTGTTTCTTCAGGCCTTGATCGATTTTATTTCTCACACTTTTCATCTACTCAAGAGCATGCAGTATCAGGCTTTGACTGCGCCGGACAGACCTCTGGCTCGGGCGCGAAACTCATTAAAGGCATCCTTACGTCTCGTTTTCCATAGTTCGTATTAAATCATTATGTTATATAGCTGTAACGCCTTGTAACCTACTGAACTTTACAATGGCAATGAAATTAATATTTTGAATGGACTTTGTATTGGCTCAAAAGCGATTGACGAGTCAGCTGTGAGGGTGTCGTGAAGGAAAGTGGGATGCAGTCAGGCCTGACGTTTGCTGTTGGGGCTTTTGCTTTGTGGGGACTTATTCCGATTTATTTCAAAATTCTGAAAGATATATCCCCCCTTGAAGTGCTTGGTCATCGAGTCTTCTGGTCATCATTTTTGCTGATTGGTTTTTTATTGCTACGCCAGCGGCTGGGTGAGTTACTTGTGCTGGTCAAGTCGCCTCGTCTACTGGGCTGGCTGGTTCTGACATCACTGCTGATTGCGGGAAACTGGCTCTGCTTTATATGGGGAGTTACGAATAACAGGATTCTTGAGACCAGTCTTGGCTACTATATAAACCCTTTGATCAGTGTTCTTTTTGGTTACTTTTTTCTTGGTGAGCGATTAACCCGTTATCAGGTGCTGGCTGTGATGATTGCAGCTGCATCGGTGGCAATGCAGGTAATACTCTTAGGTAAGTTGCCCTGGGTCGCTTTTGTTCTGGCTCTGTGCTTTGCTTTTTATGGTCTGATTCGCAAGAGAATCAGTGTTGATGCTACCACAGGTCTGGCTGTTGAGACGTTGTTGTTAATGCCTGCTGTCAGTATCTATTTTTTCTGGCTATGGGGTAATGACTTACACGCTTTTCGTCTGTCTAATCCTGATACCAGTATGCTTCTTGCCCTTGCAGGTCTGATTACTACCATACCCCTGATATTTTTTAATATGGCGGCCCAGAAGTTACCGCTGACAGTATTGGGGATTATGCAGTATCTGGCTCCATCTATCTCTTTTCTGGTTGGTGTGATGATCTACAATGAGCCCTTGGGCATCGTACAGATGATGACTTTCGCAATGATCTGGCTTGCCCTTGCCATTTTTACTGTTGACGGATTGGTTCGGCATAAACGACAACGTGATCGCTTGAAAATATCGGTTAGTGATTAGTGGCAGGGAGGTATTGCCTGTTGTTTAATTATGTCAGGAATGCCTTTTTTCTTTGCTGCTTTGCAAGGCTGTCTTTGATCTTGCTTTTTTTACCGGTAGAGAAAGCGCCTGCTCTCTGGGCAGTACCCGGTAAATCTGCCGGTAGTATTCTTTTTTAAGGTCTTTTGGGCTATCAGGAAGAGTCACTACTCCCATTTGTCTAAGATAGGCTTCCATGCTGCTGTGGGATGGTTTGTTCATTGGGTGAATCTCTCAATGACCCTGACAATAATTGATGAAGACAAATCATGTCGGCTCTTGGGGTTATTCCATTAAGCCTGAAGTCGACATAAACCGCTTTGTGGTAAGCATGCATTATGCCATTTATTTGACGTATTCTTTTATTGCAATATCTATTGCTGGCTGAGGGGTTCATAAAACCTGTTTTACTGGGCTCTAGAGGGTATTTTTACTGGTGAAGGAAAGGCAGTTAGCGTTACAGCACCTTTAATACATGAGCAATGATGAAGCGTAAAGCTGTCTCTGGTTGGTAAGAAATGTAACTTATTGAACGTTTTTTCTCTGATTGGTAACACTTTATACGGAAATCTATCGTTTTAGGTTTGTTCTGGACCACGACTACGTGGAGTACATCCGATTCAGGCTTTTTATTTATAGATTTTCACTGCCGTATACCTCTTTTTGACAAATACTGTAGGCAAGGATCAAACCGTACTTCGAACGATACAGTTGAGGCAGTTATGTACTCTCTTCGTGAAAAAGATAAAGTGGTGAGTTTGCATCATGAGCAGGCTACTGTGTGGCAAGGTGTCTCTGTTCACATCCGTTTGGATAACGACGACGAATACAAGCTTGCCTGGTCCGAGCAGGCTGGAGCTTTTGTTTATGATGACTGGTTATTTGTCAGGCTGTCACTTAAAACCATTGAGAAGAAGTTGCTGGTTTTCCTGAGCGCTGAGGTTACTAAGGGTATCAGCTGGCCGGGGCGCAGCTGGCATCCCCTGTATGCTGTCAGGATATGTGTTGCCAGTCTGGGGGATCTTACCGGCTTATGTGCCCATTATCTCTATAACAGCTGGTGGACAAGACCTCACTTCGATTGTGTCCTGAGTAATCTTCCAGAGAAAACACAGTCCTTATTGTATGGAGTGGGAGAAGAGTATCACCACCTGCTTGCGGTATGTGATGAACAGGTTCGTTGTGAATTTCAGGGTGGAGAACAGGCAGGTATTGAGTTTGTATCCGGCCCTTTGAAATCGGGTGTAAGAGACTTTTCAGGGCTGGTTGCAATTTATGGCGTCAGTGCAGATCCATTTCAACTGATCAATGACAATGTGCAATTGGGGCGTAAGCATTTATCTCATTATTCCCGGCCAAGAGATCAGCGTGCTTTACCTGAGGTGTTTAAATATCTCGGCTGGTGCAGCTGGGATGCTTGTTATCTTGATGTGAATGAAGACGCAGTCATCGCCAAAGCCCAGGAGTTTCAGTCCAAGAGTATTCCTGTTAAGTGGATGCTGGTTGATGATGGCTGGTCTGAAGAGAAAGAGCGTCGACTGTTGTCATGGCAGGAAGATCGAGCGAAATTTCCAGCAGGGCTTTCCGGTTTAAAGCAGGCCCTTAAGGATGAATATTCTATCCCCTGGATGGGTGTGTGGCATGCGCTGACAGGGCAATGGGAAGGCATTGATGCAAATGCCCATTTTCCTGTACAGCTGGATACGCTGGACGCCACCCGGAAGTTGCCTCCAACAGAAGAAGGTGAGGCATTTCGCTTCTGGCATGGCTGGCATGACTATCTGGCGAGACAGGGTGTTGATTTTATCAAAGTCGATGTTCAAAGTAATCTCGCCAACCATTATAAGTACCGGGATTTCCCTGGAAGGGTTTCCCGAGTGGCACATCAGGCGCTTGAAGCATCAGCCGGGCTTCATTTTAATGGGCAGTTAATCAACTGTATGGGAATGGCCATCGATCAGTTATGGCACCGTCCTTCATCTTCACTTGCTCGCAACAGTGATGACTTTTTCCCAAAGAAAAGCGGTAATCTTCAGGAACATGCTTTGCAGAATGCCTACAATGCCGTGTTCCATGATGCTTTTTTTCTGGGTGACTGGGATATGTGGTGGACCATTCATGAAGACTCGGATGCTCATGGGTTGCTCAGGGCGGTGAGTGGTGGCCCAGTGTATACCAGTGACCCGGTTGGACAGACGGATGCTGAGCAACTGATGAAGCTGGTGTTTAATGATGGCCTGGTGGTTCGTTGTGATCAGCAGGGAAAGGTAGCTCGGGAACAACTGTTTGAAAATCCCCTCTATTCCGGCAAGTTGCTCAAAGTGATCAATCGTATTGGTTCTGTGGGTGTTCTTGCTCTGTTTAATATTACAGAAGACCATCAGGCTATCTCAGAACGCATCAGCACATTGCTCTTTGATAATGACGGTGAAGAGTGGTTAGTCTATTGGCCGTCACGACGACAGTGTTTCAAGTACTCAGAACTGCCAGAGATAAGACTTTCACAAAATGGTTCGGATCTGATGTTGTTTTATCCAGATGAGCCATTGGTTTGCCTTGGCCTGGAAGACAAAATTCTACCCACTTGTGCCGTTCTGGATCAGGTTCTTTGCTGGAAAGAAGGGGCTGTGCGGCTTGAAAGTCGGCTCCGGCAGGGTGGGCGGCTGCTAATTTATAGTGAAAATCCTATTGTGGAGCTGTGCATCAATGGGCAAGAATATGATTGGGATGAGTCAGACAATACTTACCTTATTGACTGTTCGGAATGGGAGGATGAAATTTTTCTTGAATGCCTTGCGAAATTGAACGCCTGACTTGGGGCTCGGCAGCCCAAGGGCTGCCGAATAAGCTGACTTAATATTCCTGCACTGGTTTAGTGGTGCAAATGGTCGGCAGCGTAAAGTGTATTTTCCAGCAATGTGGCTACCGTCATTGGGCCGACCCCACCCGGAACCGGAGTGATCCATGAAGCACGTTCTCTGGCGGTTTCAAACTCAATGTCACCAACCAAGCGGCCATCTTCCATTCGATTAATACCGATATCAATAACAACAGCACCTGGCTTGATCCATTCTCCTTTAATAAGGCCGGGTTTTCCTGCACCCACAACCAGAATATCTGCTCTGGCAACTTCGGCGGCAAGATTTTCAGTGAATCGATGAGTGGTTGTTGTGGTGCAGCCAGCCAGTAACAGTTCCATTGTCATTGGGCGGCCCACTATATTCGACGCTCCAACAATTACTGCATTTTTCCCGCGGATTGGCTCTCCCGTGCTTTCCAGAAGTGTCATAACGCCTTTTGGTGTGCATGGCCGAAGCAGGGGGATGCGTTGAACCAATCTGCCAATGTTATAGGGATGAAAACCGTCAACATCTTTATCGGGGCTAATGCGCTCTATAACCAGTTCACTATTAATATGTTCAGGTAAAGGTAGTTGCACCAGAATACCATCAATTTCAGGATCTTCGTTCAAGTTGTCGATTATCCCAAGCAGGTGCTGTTCGCTGGTGGTATCTGGCAGATCATGGGATATTGATTTGAAGCCAACCCGCTCACAGTCCTGACGTTTTTTTCCAACGTAGACTCGTGATGCGGGGTCGTCACCAATTAAAATAACTGCCAGTCCTGGTGCGCGGAGTCCCTGAGAAATTCTTTTTACTACTTGTTCGGCGATGGAGTTGGTCAGTTGCAGGGCAATGGCTTTGCCATCAATAATTCTTGCTGTCATATGTCCTGAAGCCTGTTGCTGACTATATTGAGTGATGGGTGAAATCAGTGATGGCAGATAGTTTAACAGTGCTGAGTCCATGTTGACATAAGATTGCTGACTTGGTTTTGGGCTGGGTGTTATTCATTGGTGGCAGTGTTGAATACTTTTATCTGAACTTGCTTCAGGGGGGATTGTAGAAGTGGGTTGGGAGGTGTCACGTCACTACCTGTGATGTTGGTGAATTTTTAGGTGTGTGAAAATCATTAATGCTATTTGTATTGGAGGGGCACGGTGGAAATCCCTTTGTTGGGTTGATATGCTGAATTATGTTGATGCATTACTCTGTTTTCTTCTGTAATGCATGTGGAGTAAAAAATGCATGTAGTAATTGACGGGAACCAAGCTTGTGAGTAGTATTCACCGCCGTTGTCCAGCGGAACTTTTTTAAGGGTTTCTTGAAAAAGGGTTGCTGGTAATAATCGGGGTATAGCGCAGTCTGGTAGCGCGCCTGCTTTGGGAGCAGGATGTCGGGAGTTCGAATCTCTCTACCCCGACCAGTTTGAGAAGTTGGCTTTTTAGTGTATTGAGCGCCCGTAGCTCAGTTGGATAGAGCATCCGCCTTCTAAGCGGATGGTCGCAGGTTCGAATCCTGCCGGGTGCGCCATTTTTTACTGATGATGATTCATTTTGAATCAGGCTTGATTATTTGGTTTATTTTGAATAATCTCTCGTTCGTTTACTGGTGGGCGTAGCTCAGTTGGCAGAGCTCCGGATTGTGATTCCGGCGGTCGAGGGTTCGAGCCCCTTCGCCCACCCCAGTTAGTTGAGATGTCTCGGATTGGATTCCGGGTTGTCCGAAAAGCAGTGTTTTGCGTGCTTCGTAGAAGTGCTGTGAGCGGATGTGGTGGAATTGGTAGACACGCTGGTTTTAGGTACCAGTGCCGAAAGGCGTGAGAGTTCGAGTCTCTCCATCCGCACCAATCATTAACGGGGATAAGCATGCTTATCCCCGTTTTTGTATGTTTCATCCAAAGAAACTGCCCTGATGGGGGCGTATGGACCCACTAGTCCTTAGCTTCGGAGAAACGTATATGAATTACAGGTGTAAAAAGCTGAGCCAGGGCTGCTGTGTTTCGGGTCTCTCAAATGTGCTTTTTTATATAACGCCTGTTCAATTCGTTGGTTTTTGCCGGAGAGAAGTGAGAGTGGTGCGAATCCTGTAGGGATTTGGAATGTCTGAAATAAAAGAGAGTTCCTTTGCCTTGCCTGGATCTGATGTGACAGGACGTGTATTCATGCATTTTCTGGGTACATTTGCTAGTCTATGCGTCTTTTGGCCCATTGTTTACACAGGTTTTGGTGTTGAGGAACAAAAATGCAAGTCTCCCTTGAAACAACTTCCGGTATTGAGCGCAAGCTGACAATCACTCTTCCGGTTGCTGACATTGATGGTGAAGTCAACAAGCGTCTTCAGGATCTGTCTCGACGTGTGCGTCTGGATGGCTTTCGTCCTGGCAAAATTCCAATGAAAGTGGTTAAGCGTCGCTATGGTGCTGGTGCCAGACAGGAAGTGCTTGGAGAGATGATGCAATCCTCCTTCGTTGAGGCGATTCAAGAGCAGAAACTGAATCCTGCCGGTGCACCATCTGTTGAAGCCAAGTCTGACGACGATGAAGGTTTTACCTTTATTGCTACTTTTGAAATCTATCCTGAAATCGCTCTGAATGAGTTCAACGGTATCACTGTTGAGCGCCCGGTTGCTGATGTTCAGGAGTCTGATATCGATGAGATGATCGAAACTCTGCGTAAGCAGGGCACTTCTTTTGAAGATGTTGAGCGTGCTGCAGAGCTGGGCGATCGTGTCACCTTTGATTATGTTGGCACTAAAGACGGTGAAGCTTTCGAAGGCGGTAGTGCAGAGAACTCTACTCTGGAGCTGGGTTCTGGTCGAATGATTCCAGGCTTTGAAGATGGTCTGGTTGGTGTGTCTGCTGGTGAAGAGAAAGTGCTTTCTCTGACTTTTCCTGAAGATTACCAGGCAGAAGAACTGGCTGGTCAGTCTGTTGAGTTTGCCTGCAAAGTACACAAAGTGGCTGGACCTTCTCTGCCTGAGCTGAATGATGAGTTCTTTGCACGCTTTGGTGTAACCGAAGGTGGTCTGGAAGACTTCCGTAAAGAAGTGTCCAAGAATATGGAGCGTGAGCTTCGTCAGGCTGTCAAGAACAAGGTCAAGAACCAGGTGATGGATGGTCTGTTGAAGATTCATGAGGTGGAAGTGCCTTCTGCTCTGACTTCTCAGGAAATTGATCGTATGCGCGAACAGGCCGTTCAGCAGTTTGGTGGTATTAAGGGTGGATTTGACCCTAAGCAGCTGCCTGCAGAACTGTTTGAAGCGGATGCGAAAAAGCGTGTTGCCCTTGGTCTGTTGATTGGTGAAGTGGTTAAGCAGCGTGAAGTCAAGGTTGATGATGAGCGCGTACGTGCCATGATCGAAGAGATGGCTTCCGCTTACCAGGAGCCTCAGCAGGTTATTGACTGGTACTACAGCAATGATGAGCAGTTGTCTCAGATCAAGTATGTTGTCCTTGAAGAGCAGGTAGTGGATACTATTCTGGAAGCGGCTCAAGTTTCAGAAAAGACATGCAGCTACCAGGAAGCGATTAAGCCTGCAGAGCGTGCTGTTGAAGCTGAAGAGGCAGAACAGGAAGAGACTGCCTGATACGGCTTGTAGAGAGCTCTTTTTAAAGAGCGAGTGGAAGGGGTAGCTGATTTATCGGCTACCTGACAAAGCAGCTAAGGTTTTACAGGCTACGGTCGTTTTAATCTGGTATGCAAGCGACTAATCTGTCAGTTTTTCATAGCTGCCAGAGCTGTCGCTTTTCTTCGACTTGGCAAGGAGTTAAGACAGGATATGTCCAATCTGATAGACCCGCACGCCGTGGCGATTACCAACGCAGGACTGGTACCTATTGTTGTTGAACAATCGGCCAGAGGTGAGCGCTCTTACGATATCTATTCCCGCCTCCTTAAAGAGCGAGTGATCTTCCTGGTAGGTCAGGTTGAAGATCATATGGCCAATCTGGTGGTTGCTCAGCTGCTGTTCCTCGAATCCGAAAATCCGGACAAGGACATTCATCTGTATATCAATTCGCCAGGTGGTTCGGTAACCGCTGGTATGTCAATTTATGATACCATGCAGTTTATCAAGCCTGATGTTTCTACGATGTGTATCGGTCAGGCTGCCAGCATGGGCGCGTTACTTTTGGCAGGTGGGGCTGCTGGTAAACGATACTGCTTGCCGCATTCCAGGGTGATGATTCATCAGCCACTGGGAGGCTTTCAGGGGCAGGCATCGGACATTGAGATCCATGCCCGTGAGATCCTGAGTATTCGGAATAAGCTGAACCATGTTCTTGCTCATCATACAGGTCAACCTCTTGAAATCATTGAGCGTGATACTGACCGCGACAATTTCATGAATGGTGATGAGGCGGTTGAGTATGGTCTTATTGACCAGGTTATGAATCGTCGTGGTGAAGGTGGTAAGAAAGACAAAGAGTAAGCTTGGAGGCTTTTGATGAGCTGAGGGCTTTCTTTTGTGATCTCCGGCGAGATGCTATCCTGAAATCAATGAAAATAGTCTATTGGTTGTGTGCTATTTTCATTGTAAATTAGCGCTGCAGGTTGATTTTTATCCGAAGTCGTTGAACACTAAATCATTGGTCGGGTTTTCTTGATGTATTGGAAGCCCTATCAGAATAGCTTTCCAGAAGCATGCATGGTCCCGGATGGCAAGGCGTGAATTCTGGTATCACGCGGATCAAGCACTTGAAAACATGCCTCAATGCCTGCATCTTATCAGGCATGTAACCGTGAATCATGAAATGGGTTTCGATCAGGTTGGCTGATGGGTCTATTTTCATTGACAAGTGCAGGGCAGGCATTGTCCGTATAACAGGGTAATCGAATGACCGACGAAACAAGCGGCAAGGGTGAAGACAGCTGTAAGCTGTTGTACTGCTCTTTCTGCGGAAAGAGTCAGCATGAAGTACGCAAGCTGATTGCCGGCCCTTCCGTATTCATATGTGATGAATGCGTTGATCTATGCAACGATATCATCCGTGAAGAAATTCAGGACAGCAGTGGCGAAGAGTCTTCTGATAAATTGCCGATTCCTCGTGAGATCAAGGAAACTCTCGACGAGTACGTAATTGGCCAGCCCAGGGCCAAGAAAGTCTTATCGGTAGCGGTATACAATCACTACAAGCGTCTGCGCTTTGGCGATGCCAAAGGCGATAAGAATAAAGACGAAGTTGAACTGGGAAAAAGTAATATTCTGCTTATTGGTCCTACCGGAAGTGGTAAGACGCTGCTGGCTGAAACGCTGGCCCGTATGCTCAACGTGCCATTCACTATTGCTGATGCAACAACACTGACTGAAGCAGGTTATGTGGGTGAGGATGTTGAAAATATTATTCAGAAATTACTGCAGAAGTGTGATTACGATGTAGAAAAAGCCCAGATGGGTATTGTCTACATTGATGAGATCGACAAGATTTCCCGTAAGTCTGATAACCCCTCTATTACTCGGGATGTTTCTGGTGAGGGTGTTCAGCAAGCGCTTCTCAAGCTGATAGAGGGTACTGTTGCATCTGTCCCTCCTCAGGGCGGTCGTAAGCATCCTCAGCAGGAGTTCCTGCAGGTTGATACGTCCAACATTCTCTTTATCTGTGGTGGTGCTTTTGCTGGCCTGGATAAAGTCATTCTGGGTCGTACGGATAAATCTGGTATTGGCTTCTCTGCTGAAGTGAAGAGCAAGGAAGACAAGAAAGACCTGGGTGAGACTTTTAAGGAAGTCGAGCCTGAAGATTTGGTGAAATTCGGATTGATTCCAGAGTTTGTTGGTCGTCTTCCTGTTATCGCAACACTTGAAGAGTTGGATGAAGAGGCGTTGGTTCGTATTCTTGTTGAGCCTAAAAATGCGCTGACCAAGCAATACAGTAAGCTGTTTGATATGGAAGAAGTGGAAGTTGACTTCCGCCAGGACGCACTTCGTGCTGTAGCGAAAAAAGCTATGGAGCGTAAAACGGGAGCTCGTGGATTGCGTTCAATACTTGAAGCTGTTTTGCTTGACTCAATGTATGAAATTCCTTCCGATGAGAGTATCTCTAAGGTGGTTATTGATGCTTCTGTTATCAACGGTGACTCTGAACCATTGTTGATTTATGAGAATTCTGAAACGCCTAAGGCGGCAGTTTCTTCTGATAAGTGATATTGGTTTGATTGAAAAAAACCCTGCTTTGCAGGGTTTTTTTATGGTTGCTGTTTGGTACTGCCGGATTTCTTGATGGGAAGGGTGGCCGAGAATATTGCAAACGATTTATTCTGTTTTTGAGCTAACCGAATAAAAAAAGAGACGTTGGAATGGCAAGTATCAAGGTCAACAGAGTTCGTATAAACCAGATAATCACAAGCTGTCCGAGTCTTAAAGGGATACTTGTTGCAAGAATGCAGGGTATGGATGCTGACAAAAATAGGATAGGAGAGATGCAGGTCACTCCGGTAGCAAAGCGTGCGCTTAAAACAGCATCCTTCATGAGTAGTGCGGGTAGAAACATTTCGGCCAGGCCTGAAGCGCTTGCCTTGGCGAGCGCCATGCCATTGTCTATGTCCCAGATCCATATTGCTGGATAAAATAAATAGCCAATCCAGTCGAAAATCGGGGTGTATTTGGCGGTTAGCAGTCCAATGGTTCCGACGGACATGATGGTAGGCAAAATCGTAATGGTCATGACCAGACCATTCTTAAAATTTTTCAGAATATCTTCTTGTAGTGATGGGGCGTTTCTGGCTGCCTGCAGTCCATTTTTTATTGCTGTTTGAAAAAGCCGTTCGCTTATGGGCTTTTCGTGCGAATATGCTTTTTGTTGGTCGTTAAGCCCCGATAATGGTGGTATCCGGGTGGTGATGGCTGTGACAGTAAATGTGATAACAAGTGTCGTCCAGAAATACAGGCCCCATATTTCCATTAAATCTAGGGTGTTGGCGACAATGATCATGAATGCAGCTGACACGGTAGAAAAGCCTGTAGCGATAATTGCTGCTTGTCTGGTGCTGTATTGACCTTTGATATAAAGCCGGTTGGTGATTAAAAGGGCGATGGAGTAGCTACCTACGAACGAGGCAACAGCATCGATGGCTGACCATCCCGGGGTTCGCCAGACAGGTTTCATAACGCTATGTAATAGTGTTCCTGTGCTTTCAAGTAATCCGTAACTGATAAGAAGTGTCAGGAATATGGAACCGATTGGGACGATCAAGCCAACGGGTATGACCAGCTTGTTCAGTAAAAATGGAAGCATGTCTGCTTCATGCAGTAACGCGGGACCTGCTCCAGAGATGGCGAATGCTGTAAGGAGTAAGCCAAGGCACTTTAAAGCCTGAAAGTGCTTTCCGTTTGGTTTATGCTGCCAGCTACCAGTGACGACAGGAAAAATTGTGCCGGCTGTGATCATGATTAAAACATACAGTTTTGCGTATTCGCCCAATCCTTGCTTAATCCAGGCCACTATATGATCAATTGGGATGGTTTTTACTCCATCTAAATTGATAGGAATGAAAAACATGAAAAGGCCGATGCTGCTCAGTCCAATGAATTTAATCCAGAGAGAGGGTGCGGGCTGTTCTGGTATTGTTTGTTGATTCATTTCATTCTGTCCTCCGGACTATTGCTTCGTCTGGTTGAAATGAATCGTTAATGGTAGTTGTTCGGGTTGTGTTTTGCTGTTTGCTTTCAGGGAAGGGTTGTTTGGTAATCAGAAATGGTTTAATTGTGTTAGTAGAATGGATAAAAGCAATGGCTCACTTGGTTCAAGCTGGGATCATCTGCAAGTAAGAATGAGGATGTACGATCTATTTCTGAGGGGGGGTAAAAAATTTGATGTTTGGTCGGAGCGAGAGGATTTGAACCTCCGACCCCCACAACCCCATTGTGGTGCGCTACCAGGCTGCGCTACGCTCCGACACATAGAAAGAACAAAATAGATGTTTTTTGTCCCTTCAGGCGGGGCGTATATTACCCTAACGAACTCTATTTGCAAGCCCTGGCGTATTTCTTTTCCTTTTTCACGGGAATAAAACTGTGAAGTGGTAAATTCGCTTTTTTTCTTACTTTAGAGTATTTAGTGTCTGGTTGGTTATGTAACATAAAGTCGTTTTATTTTTTATTTTATCTGGAGAAAACAATGCGTGGACTGCGCAACTGGCTGCTTGGAAGCTCAATTCTGTTGATGACGGCATTGGCCCATGGGACAACCTCTGAGACCCTAGGAGAAGTCATCAAGAATAAAAGTGTGCCTCATGTGGTGCTGGATACAAATAAAGGGCAGATTGTTCTGGAGCTTACCCCTGATAAAGCACCTGTTACCGTAAAGAACTTCCTGGAGTACGTGGAAAGTGGTTTTTATAACGGACTGGTTTTTCACCGCGTAATTGATGGTTTCATGATACAGGGTGGAGGATTCACGCCTGATATGAGTCAGCGGGCAGCCCAGGCGCCTATCAAAAATGAATCCCTTCTGAATCAGCGACTGGAAAACAGGCGTGGATCCATTGCGATGGCCAGAACCCAGATCGTCGATAGTGCAACTTCACAATTTTTCATCAATCTTAAAGATAATGACTTCCTTAACGGTAAGCCCTATAAGGCCGGCTATGCTGTATTTGGTCAGGTGGTCAAAGGTATGGAAGTGGTTGATATTATTGCCGGGGTCAAGACTGGCTATCGTGGCCCTCATGGGGATGTGCCTGTTGATTCAGTGGTTATCAGGAAAGCTTATATTCTCAATGATGGTGAGAAGCTAGCCAGGAAAGTGTCAAAGGCTTCTTAATTAATGAATGTTATTTCTTTCACTGGGGATATTGTACTGGCGCTTAAAGCTGCAGCCAGGGAGTCCGATCACAGACGCTTACTGGTTTGTACGGGTGACGTTGTCTGGTGCCATGCTCAAGTGGCCGAAGTGATCAGTGTGTTGGCAGGGGAGCCCATTTTTTTGGTGGGAGAGGCTTCTCCTGAGATAGCCTCTACTGGAATAGTAACGACTTCGGCAAAAAAATGTGGGGCCTGGCTGGGCAGGGAGCATAAGAATATTATCTTTGATGCCCACTCAGGCTTTGATGTTGACGCTTTTGGGGCAATTAGCGGTACCTTGTGTGCTGGTGGTCTGATGGTGCTGCTCACACCAGACCTTGAACAGTGGCCTCAATTTACGGATCCCGAGCATCGGCGTATGTTGGTTTATCCTCAAAAGTTTGAGGATGTATCGGGACGTTACCTGAAACGGCTGGCTCGTATTATCTCTTCATCAGACCAGTTATCTCTCCTGACGCAGAATGGCACATTGCGCATTCAGTCGACTGAAAATAAGGCTGGGGAAGGTAGCGATCAATCCACTGTTCCCATTGCGTTTCCCTGCAAGAGTCGATCTCAGGAGCAGGCGGTTCTGGGGATTCACAAAGTACTTCGTGGTCATCGTCGGCGTCCGCTGGTTCTGACGGCTGATCGAGGCAGGGGCAAGAGTGCTGCTTTGGGGATAGCAGCCGCACAGCTTCTATTAGAGGGTGTTGAGCAGATTACGATAACGGCACCCTCAAAAAATACGGCAGATGTTTTCTTTTATCATGCAGCTGAAGTGCTTGGTGACTTGAATTCAGCACTATTGGATAGACTTGAATTTGTTGCTCCGGACGAACTGGCTCAAACCCTGCCTGCAACGCAACTGTTACTGGTCGATGAGGCTGCCGCGATTCCTGGGTCATTGCTGGAGAAGATGCTGTCTCATTACAGTCGAATTGTTTACGCCACAACGGTTCATGGTTATGAAGGTTCCGGGCGTGGTTTTGCTATTCGTTTCAGGAAGGTGCTTGATAAAAAAACGCCCCAATGGCACGAACTGAGAATGGATGAGCCCATTCGCTGGCAGGCAGGAGATCCGTTGGAATCTTTTGTCTTTAATGCATTACTGCTTAATGCTGCTCCTGCTGTTATTGAACAGCCGGAAAGTAGTCGTACAGACGATTTTGTTTTCAGGGAAATTCTGTCTGATGAGTTGCTTTCTGATGAGCAACTCTTGAATGAACTGTTTGGACTGTTGGTGTTGGCACATTATCAGACACGGCCATTTGACCTGCGCCATCTGCTGGATGGCGGTAATATGGAAATCTATGGTCTTTTTGATGAGCAAAATCATCTGTTATCCGTAGTTCTGGCTGCACAGGAAGGTAAGATTGAACCAGATCTGGTTGATGATATCTGGCTGGGCAGACGCCGAGTGCGAGGGCACTTACTTCCCCAGTCGTTAAGTAATCATCTCGGGCTGCCGGATGCCATATTACTGAACGGGCTGAGAGTTATTCGGATAGCGGTTCATCCTGACTGTCAGCGGATGGGGTTGGGAAGAACCATGCTGGCTCAATTACAGAAGTACGTTGCAGTTAAGGATATTGATTACCTGGGAACGTTGTTTGGTGCTACTGATGACCTTTTGACGTTTTGGGGTGACTCTTCATATGTGCCGGTGAGGCTTGGTCTTTCCAGAGATGCAGCCAGTGGTACGCACTCAGTTATGATGCTCAAGCCGTTATCATTGGCTGCAGAGAAACTGGTTGGGCAGGCTCATAAGAAATGCCTTAACCAGCTACAGTGGCTGCTGATGGATGAGCTGAAGGGACTGGATGCGGAGGTAGTTTTCGCGATTTTTTCTATGATGTGGCCGATGATTAAAACCCATGAGTCTTACTCACTGTCCATGGATGACCAGCGGGAATTACTTTCTTTTGCTGAGGGCCTGCGGCAATACGAAAATTGTATTGACGTCGTGAAAAAAGTGGCTTTTCGAATACTGGGCAACGGTGAAATAGGTAGTGCTGAAGTAGAACTCCTTGTCAGCCGTGTTATACAAAACCATCCCTGGTCTCAGGTCGTAGAAGTTTGCACGTTATCCGGAGAGAAGCAGGCTCGTCAACGCCTTAGAGAGTTGGTTCGCTCTCAAATACATTCAGGCGAATTTCTGGTTTTGGCAGGCCGGAAATAGTGAAAACAGACTGCACTTGTCGGTCGGTTAGCGTTATAGTGCGCGTTATACTAATCGAACTTCCTAACTCTCTATTGCGTTGAATATTTGAGCGATAATCCTGCGCTGCCGATCGTCGCTATGGTTATGATTCCTCACGCCGCCTTGCGTTAAGGTTCAATCTTAATGCTCATAACGAGAGTTAGACAGCACAATTGGTATTACATATTGCTTGGATTGCCGACATCAACAGAATACGGCATCCGATGTGTATTTATTATGAATCTGATGGAGCATAAATAATGGATAGGTATACCGTATTTGGTCGTCCGGGCTGCGGATTTTGTGTTCGTGCCAAGCAGCTGCTGGAGATGAAAGGTTTGCCTTTTAAATACGTTGATATCTATGAAGAAGGTATCAGTAAAGCTGACCTTTCCAAGACCGTTGGAAAGGAAGTAGAGACAGTTCCACAGATTTTTCATGGTCAGCAATACGTTGGTGGTTATACAGACCTGGAATCCTATCTGGCAGAAAAGGATTCTTGAGTCTCTTCCTGGAACCTGTCCAGAAAGAGACTGCCCTGCTGTGGTGGCAGCAAACTGGTCTAAAAATTTCTGTCACCCTCACTACGGGCGCTATTTTCGGCCAGACTTCTGGTCAGCTTCTTAAGCGTAGCGGTAAATCCTTGAGTGGGGGTTGTCGTTAATCTTGACCAGACGGGCATCACTGCGCTGCAGCCTTTCCTGTCTGGCCGAGGCGTCATAAGGTCGAATCCGGTTAAATTCAGGTAAAGGTTCTCCCGGTTTCAGTTGAATAAACAGGGGAAGGGGGGAATTAATCTGGGCCGGATACTGCTTTTTAAGCTCCGGGTCAGTTTGCCTGAGAGCTTTTATTTCTTCGGGCCAGGTAATATTTGCTCTGAGGTGCGGAGCGAGTATCCGTTTGATGACCACCACTTCTTCTGATGGCATTGCTTCCAGAAGGCGAATGTCTTCATTGACGGCAACTGAAGCTATGTATTTCTTCCGGAAGTGACCTATTGCCTCTTCTGCTGTGAGCCGGACAGTGCCGCTGTGACAGGCTGCCCAGCTGAACCCAACCCGTTTTGGAGGTTCTGCAAAGAGCTTAAGTTGTCGGTAACACTGCACAAAATGCAAATGTTTAATTTGCAGGCCGCCTAATAAACCATCTCTTAAGTCATCTGATGCCTGCTCAATGGCTTCAATGCTATCGCCAAACAGTTTTCGGAAATTGGATATCGCTGTTTTAAATTGGTCACGGCAAAGATTCAGCGCTTCTCCCACGTGTAAAGTGTTTTCAGAAACACCCACAAGTCCTGTTAAACGCGCGGTTTCCTGTTTATTCTGCTCTTCGATATAGGTCAGCCGCGTTGCAACACTGGCGGCCAGTGAGCGTTTATTGTCAGGCTCAGAATCGGTTTCCATGATCCAGATAGGTAAGCCATGATCACTTTCAACCGATTCTCGAAATGAGCGATTAAGCTCCACCAGTTGAATTAGGGCATCCCTCACAGCAATTCGTGCAGCAGTTTCCTTGCTCATCAAAAAACTCCCAAGGTGGTTTTCAAGGAGAGAGCCTGTCTATTTGCCATTGGTTGTTATTATCAGCCGACGGGTGTGAATATTGAAAACGATCATGAAGCCGACTTGGGCGACCTTGCCAGAACTCAATTTTCTCTGGTACTACGCGATAGCCTCCCCAGAAGTCAGGTAATGGAATTTTTCCTTCCTTGAATTTACGCTTCATCTCTTCAAGTTTTAACTCCAGTACTTTTCGCCCGGTAATTACGGAACTTTGCTGTGATACCCATGCTCCCAGTTGGCTGGTGGTCGGGCGACTGGTGAAATAGCGAAGTGATTCTGAAGTGGAGATTTTTTCTGTTTTTCCCTGAATAATGACCTGTCGCTCAAGGGAAACCCATGGAAACATGATAGCTACCTGAGGGTTAGTGGCAATATCTTTGGCTTTATTGCTGTTGTAGTTGGTGAAAAAAACAAAGCCTGTCTCGTCAAAATACTTCAGAAGTACTGTTCTCAGGGATGGCATGCCAGAAGCTGATACCGTGGCCAGACTCATTGCGTTGGGTTCTGCCAGCTGAGCTTCCTGAGCCTGTTTAAACCAGATTTCAAACTGTTTAAACGGGTTTTTTTCCATGGTTTCCCGGCTAAGGCCTGCTTGAGTGTATTCTTCTCTTAGGTGACTGATGTCCATGACGGCTCTTTAAGGCTGAATGAAGTATAATTTTAACTGCGACAGGGCGTTATTTACAGTGCTACCTTTAAAGACTCTCTAATCAGGTTCCGCTTCGAAAAACCAAAGCCTGTCAGGTAGCTGATGCCATCCTCACTGCCCAGCAGGTTACGGGTGATTTCCTTGATGGATTGCCCTTGCTGGTGGAGGTTCTGGGTACGTTCACATAATTCAAGCAGGTTGTTCAACTTTTCCTGTAGAGCCTGTTTACCCTGCAAAACAACACCTCGATGAGGACACAGCACCGTTTCAAAATCTCTGGCCAGAACCTTCCTTATACTCTTGATCAGCACCGTGAGATTTTCATCGTCACGCATGTAACGTATCGTGCGTGAAATATACAGGTCTGCTGTGAAAATAAAGCCGTGCTGCGAAGAGTAATAACAAACCATATCTTCCGCATGTCCGGGGGTTAAAACTGGCTCCAGCAGGCTGCCATCGTCCAGCTCGATAGTGTCAGGGAGAGGAAATAGATTAATCGCTGGACTGCTGCCCCAGAGGTATCGCTGGATTAATGGAATGGAAAACCCTTTCTCCATAATGGTGCGCGTACCTTCCTCTGCTAATGGGGTTATTCCGGTTAATTTTTCAAGATTTGCTGCGTTGCCGCTGTGATCTTCATGATGGTGAGTTAGCAGGATCTGACGAATACTTTTTTCCAGGAAAAACGGTTTTATATAACGCCACTGGTTAGAAGGAGCGGTATCAATCACGGTGTCGCCAAAACGGTAGACAATGAAGGAGGTATTAACATTGTTTTTTCTGCCACAACGTATACCTTCAATGGCTTCGTGGTTTATGCGCTGGAGAATACTCATGAATACGTCAGTATTATTATTGTTTTGATTTATGTTTCAAAAATCATAGCGCCTTGCACGATAAAAAGCATCTGAGGTTGTGAGAAAGAGAGTGATACTTCTTATTGTTGTTTAATAATCTGGATTCACAGAAGCACCCTTCAAGCAACATGGGGCGAGTGGGAACGGTTGCTCGTTTATGTTATATCCGGGTTAAGTTTCCGGTCGCTGTTTCTGAGAAATTCAAAAAGTTTTTTTTCAAAATTTTCCCCATAGTTGGCAACTGTCAGAGAGTTAAGCGGGTAGCCACAGACAGTGGATGAAATCCGTGTGTTTTCTGAGAAACAGAAGCACTTCTTGCCTAGGGTCAGAGCGGTTGCGAGTTCAAAGCCCGCCCCAGTTGATGGGTAAGTCAAATCCTAAAGGCAGAAATGGGCATTTCTCAAACTGTCCAGTCCCCAGTAGTAGCAGGCAACTTCTTTATGAAGTTCTTGAGGCTCAGATACTCGAAAAGACTTCAGTTTATTCACTTGCTCTTCTGTGCTGAGCTTAAGAAACTTTTCAGGAATATTGGTTATAGAAGCGGATGATCGGCTATACAGTTTATCATCCAGAACGACATCTGCATGACATTGAAAGCCATGCTTTCTCAGCAACTCACAGATATGTATCGCACGGTCAATAATTTCCCGTGCCTGAGTTTTTGATCGGCTGGTTATACTGGCACCATAAAAGACGACACGATCCTTCATTGAAGTTTCTCTAGCAAATGCGGATCAAGCAACTATAGCAGCTGACTATTTACAACCGGGGAGAATAACGAGGTCAGTTTAAGAGGTTTTGCTATACCCGTAGTCTTTGAGGTTACTAACGTCGTCGACAGAACTTGTTTTCACTGTTCGCCAGCCAGGTCCAGTCATAGATAGTTTTAAGCTCTCGGGGGCGAGAGCTTAAAAGTTGTGCAGGCTTACTGGAGATTTCGACTACAAACCTTATGAGTATATAGAGGAAATTGTTGTTTATTGATCCCAGTAACTGTCCTCCAGGCTCATTTCGCGCTCTGGTAGTGCCCGTGAAAGGCGGGGAGAGCTTTGGGCTAACACCTCAAAACTGACACGATTGGCGTATTTACATACCTGGGCTAAAGAGGAGTATGTAACCCATGACTTATTATGTTTGCTGGATGTCGGTAACATTTGGCGATGATAGTCATTAGCCGCCATATCATGAATAAGTGCCGCCAGTGCACCATCACCAGCACCATTGGTATTTTTAATATTTTTGGGGCCTCCCAGATAAGGGCTTATGTGTGAGTATATTTTCAGTGGCTCATCGCAGTGAGAGCGAAGCAGTGGCCGACTGAATTCATAACGGTTGAAATCACTGATGCTTCCGGAGCGAATGGGGTTTTCGGTCTCCCGGGCCATTGAATTCTCTGTATAACCACTTAAGTAGAGGCCTTCAGCCCCCGCTGTTAACAGGACCATATCTACCCACTGCAGCATGTACTCAGAAGCCTTTAACGGATCTTGCTCATCCGTCAATGCTTCTGCTTCCTCTTCATTCATTGCTGCGATAGTTACGTAATCGTTGAGAAACTCGATCAGTGGTTGTTTAATGGCATTGACCAGACCGCGTGTACCCAGGGTCAAAATGACTGGTACTTCATGCTTCTTGGCTAATTGTGCTGCTTTTACCATGGCGTGGTAGATTGGCAGGGTGGGATCGGCCATTGTATAGGCACAAAGAATCAGGCCCGATGACTCGGCAATAATGGTTTCATTAATAAACTCCGGGCTGAGCTGGTTCATGAAACCAGGGCTGATTCCGAAAGTGCGTTCACCATCTTCTGTGATAAGAGCGAAACAACGGCCAATGGGGCCATCCACGGGCTGAAGCCAGGTGAGATCGACTTTGCTACTGGTGTTACAAAGATAGCGATAAGCGTAATCGCCAACCTGAATATTCTGGCTCATGACGCCAAACTGAACGGAGCGGTCATCCGCCAGTACGGAATAATTGTGAAGTGTATTACCAATTGTGCCACCGGCAAACTGGTCTTCAATGAGCTGGTGTTGCTTGAGAAACTGATAGAGACGATTGGCCTGGTCATTATCCAGCCACTGTGAGGCGCCTTTATCCAGCCCGAAATCGTTGAGAACCGAGTTGTCGACTCGGGCTGTAATGTCCACCAGGTTTTGATCAATACCACAGATATAGGTGTTGGCCTGGCCAAACACAGAGCTTTCCATATCAAAGCGATTGTGGGTATTGACCGGGAAGTAATGCTTAATCTTTCGACGGCCGGGGAATTTCATGAAAAAAAAGAAAATGAAGTATTAGGAAGGAAGGCTGATTATTCATGAAAAGAGGACTCAAAACCAGTTTAATCTCTAGGGGGGGCTTCGGGTTGATCATACAAGTACTCATGCCGCGTTGAACGACTTGAACATGGAACCCATGACCTGCGCCGTTCACCTTTATGCCCTTTGGGTATTGCCTGAGTACTTGTGTGATCAACTATTCTAATGGCTAATTGAGAATGCCCCCTAAACCTTTCGCCTATGTGGTTGGGTATAGGTTGTTAAAACGGGCTCAGTATACCAGCTGTGAATAGCTTACCAAGCTTACTTGCACCGCCATCTGATTTGCCACAACCTGAGGCTGAATGAGCGTAAAGCAAGTTAAAGTTACTACTCATGCACTGTTTTTTATGACATGAATTAGCTGTGTCATCAATTTAGAGAATGTTTAAATTTGGTCACGGCTGAAGCGGATTGGGCCGAGAATATGGTATTACAGTTGTAGTTCACATGAAGATGAGCCATGCTGGCATTTAGTGAGCTTATTTCGTGATATGAAATATGCAGAAACGGATAATTTGCCAAGCCTCTAATATTGATTCTGGGTGCAGAGGTGGTTCCTTTGATTTAATCAATCACAGTTAGCTCTTATGGTGGCTTATTCCTGTGAAGGACCTTTTACGTAACAGGATGCCATCAAGCGGAATAAAATAGGATAAATCAAAAGATTGTATGATGTTTTGCACAGTGAAAGCTGATATGTATAAAAAACTGGTGTCAATGGTTGCTGGAGTATTAACCATGGTTTCAATAGCAGGTTGTTCAATGACGACGGAGAGAGAAGCCCTTGTGACCCCGGAAGAAGTGATAAAAAGTCCTGCTGATGATCGAGATTACCGCTATGTCACTTTAGACAACGGACTTAAGGTTCTCCTGATTTCAGACCCGGATACTGATAAGTCTGCAGCCGCAGTCGATGTTAACGTTGGCAGTTATCAGGATCCTGACGACCGACTCGGGCTTGCACACTTTCTTGAACATATGCTGTTTATGGGGACAGAAAAGTACCCGGATGTCGACAGCTATTCTGAATTTATCCGTGCTAATGGCGGTAGTAGTAACGCCTACACGGCAGATGTGAGAACCAATTACTACTTTGACATTAACAGTGATCAGCTGCAGCCAGCACTGGATCGGCTTGCCCAGTTCTTTATTGCCCCGAAGCTGGATCCAAATTACGTTGAGCGTGAAAAGAATGCGGTAGATTCAGAGTATCGCCTGCATGCCAGAGAAGATGGCTGGCGCCTGTTTATGGCTCTGAATGCAACGTCTAACCCGGATCACCCTAAAAGTCGGTTCAATATTGGCAGTCTGGACACATTGAATGACAAGGACGGCAAGCTCTGGCAATCTCTCAAAGATTTCCACGCCCAATATTACGTTGCTCCCAATATGGGGGTTGTTGTCTATGGCAGAGAAAACCTTGATACCCTTGAAAAATGGGTAAATACATCATTTGGCGGGGTTCCATCAGGTGCCAAGCCTGATTTAACAATAGGCAAGCAACCGTATACCCGGGACGAATTACAGGCTCGAATTAACATCGTGCCATTAAAGGATACCCGGGTTTTATCGTTAAGCTTCCCAATGCCCAGTGCTCAGCCGTTTTATCACTTAAAGCCACTGGGTTATCTTGCCAGAATTATTGGCTATGAAGGAAAAGGCAGTTTACACAGTTTGTTGAAGGATCGTGGCCTGATCGACTCTCTGGTAGCTTATAGCAGTGACCTTCCCAATGAGTACAGTGAATTCACGGTTAGAATGGAGTTAACGCCTGAAGGGCTGACTCAGGTCGATGAAATTACAGCGATTGTTTTTGATTATCTTGAACTCATTCGAAGAAAAGGGCTGCAATCCTGGTTGTATCAGGAGAGCAAGCAAATAGCTGATCTTGGCTTTCGTTATCAGGAGGACAGGAATCCGCAACAGACTGCTTCCGGGTTGGCTGCGAGAATGCACTATCTGCCAGCGGAACACCTTTTGGAAGCTAACTACCTCTACGAGGCTTATGATCCTGAGCTGATTATCGGTTATTTAAACAGGATGACGGTTGAAAACCTTCGTCAGGTCGTTATTGCCCAGAACTTGCCGACCAACAGAGTCGAGCCTTACTTTGAAACCAAGTACAGCGTACAGGGGTTATCCGATGAGCTGGTGAAACGGCTTAAGACACCTGTGTCCCGGGAGTTTCTGACGATTCCAGAGCCGAATCCGTTTATTGCCAACAATCTGAAGCTTCAGGAAAGCAGTAAAGCGACCGAGCCTTCGGTTATTATGGAGAAGCCAGGTTTGCGGGTATGGGGCCTGACCGATACCAGCTTTAATATGCCCCGAGGTAATGTGCGGGCTATGATTTCGACGCCTGCGGCTTCAGCAACACCAGACGACAATGTACTGATCCAGCTCTACAAATCATTGTTATCAAGAAGTCTCAATGAATATGGTTATCCTGCCAAAGAAGCGGGTCTTAATTACAGCATTACAGCCGGTCGGCGAGGACTTTTGATCAGTCTTGCAGGATATCAGGACAAGCAGGCTGTTCTGCTGGAAGATATTCTCAAAGCGGTTGAAACCTTTAAACCAGAGAAGAGTGCTTTTGAGCAGGAAAAAGCGGTACTCATTCGAGGTCTGAAAAACAAGAAATTCCATGCGCCTTATCGGTTAGGAATGGATGCGTTAAATCAGGCGACTTATCCTTCGTACCCTGAGGATGAGGTATTGCTTAAAGCTGCAGAAAAGGTGACTTATCAGGATCTGCTGAATTATGCCCGCAATTTCTATAACCAGATTCATGTAGAAATGCTGGTATATGGCAACCACAGCAAGTCTGAAGCGTTGAATCTGGCAGCAATGGTCGAGTCAGTATTGCTGAATGATCATAATCGCCGAGATCGATTCGATCTGCCTTTTCATTTGTTGGGTGAGACGGATCGTGTGCTGAATATGGATGTTGAGCATGATGATTCAATGCTGATCAGCTATTATCAGCTCCCTGAGACCAATAATCTTGAGCGTGCGCGGTATGCGCTCTTAGGGCGTTTGTTAGCCAACCCCTTCTTTAACAGCCTGCGTACTGAACAGCAGTTAGGATATGTGGTATTTGCTGGCCCTCGCCCTTTTGAAAAGCACCCTGGCATAATTTTTGTCGTCCAGTCACCGAAATTGGATCCTATCAGTATAGAGGCTCGTGTTGATCAGTTTCTGAGCGATCAGGTGAATGCTTTGGGTCAGCTGACCGATCAGGATCTTGAGCAGTACCGACAGGGGTTGATAGGCGATCTTCTCAAGAAAGACGACAATATGGATGAGCGTAATGCCCGCTTCTGGCAGGGGATTACCAGTGTCGAGCTTGACTTTGATAATCACCTTAAAATTGCGGATGAAATTCGTAAGCTGAAACCAGCCGATATGGAGTCTGCACTGAAAAGGCTTATGGAAAACAGAGGAAAGCTGGTAATCCGCTCTTTTGGTGGCCCACATAAAAAAGCGTATAAAAGTGAATCTAAACGTACTGAATGTAACAGTATTAACTGTTTGAATGACTTGCCTCTCAGCCGATAGTTCAGCATCGCGTTCAGGGTAGCTATCAGCTGCCCCGAGCTTTCTTTTCCTATAAATTCTTGACAAGATTTGCGCTGAACCCTTACTGGCTATTCTCATTACCATCCGAGATGTATGTTGAAAAACAAGTACCTGTTTTGATTAAACTTTATTTTATCTTTGTCGTTTATTGGTGGTAAGTGTTTAAAAGAGTTATATGATAAATGCTATATCTTAGCGGCACTTATGCTGGATAGTTAATGTATCCTTTAAATGGATATTTAATCTATTAGGTCTAGTCTTTTTAGTGGATAATAGTTGGTTGCATAATTAATTTTTACCATGATTTGTACTCTTTGTGGTATTTTCATTGATAATCACTGCTCAGTTACATATGCTTTTTCCCAACGGATATGAAGGGGTAATTTATATGGCCACTGACGTTCTGTTTTCCGAACTGACTGCCCATGATAATAAAAAAATTGGTTTGATCACGCTGAATGCTGAAAAGGCATTGAATGCATTAAATCAAGCCATGATTGACCTGCTTTTCAACCAGCTTTCTGGTTGGCGTGATGACAATGATATCGTTGCTGTTTTCATTGAGGGAAGTGGTGAAAAGGCATTTTGTGCTGGTGGTGACGTGCGTGCACTGAGGCAGGCTGTCATTGATGGTAATAGGGAGGTTCCCCGGCATTTCTTTGAGACAGAATATCGTGTTGATTACATGATACATTCTTACCCTAAACCCGTTGTATGCTGGGGTAATGGCATAGTAATGGGCGGAGGGATCGGCCTGATGGCTGGTGCTGACTTCAGAGTCGTAACAGACACATCGATGCTGGCAATGCCTGAAATCAGCATTGGACTCTATCCTGATGTTGCCGGTAGCTGGATACTCAGCCATTTGCCTGCAAAAATTGGCCTGTTTATGGCATTGACCGGGTGTCGATTGAACGCGGCTGATGCAATCTACGTTGGCCTGGCGAACCGGTTTATAGACCATGCTTTTCGGGACAATGTTATTGAGTCTATGCAGAAGGCTGACTGGACAGGCAGTGATGCCAATACTGTCGTATACGGTGTTCTTCAGAAGTACAGGGAAAGAAGTGCAGGTTGGCTGCCTTATTCAAAAGTGCGGGAGCATAGAGACTTAATTGCTGCATTGATGGATCAGCCCTCGTTGGTTGATGTCATGTCTGCACTTGAGAATCTTGAGACGGAGGATGATTGGCTTCTGGCTGCTCGTAAAACGGCTTTGCATGGGTCACCCTTGTCTTCAGCCATTGGTTATCGACAGTTGCAACAGGCTCGTCATATGTCGCTCAAAGAAGCTTTTCAGAGTGAACTTGTGCTCTCTGTTAATGCTGTTCTACATGGCGATTTTTGTGAAGGTGTCCGCTCGCTACTGGTTGATAAGGACAGAAATCCTCAGTGGAAGTTTGAGAAGGTGGGGTTGGTTGATGATCAATCACTGAATGACCTTTTCAGGTCTCCGTGGTCCCAAAACCCATTGCACGATCTTTAATCTGCTATAGCTGCCATGTTATGGCAGCTTTCCTTTATTGTTTTTTTGGTGAAGGTTCAAAAGAGTTGATGACTATTAATTAAACTGAAGTCTGCTACTATGCCAGTCTTTTGTTCTGTACTGCCATGGCTTTTATTGAAGTTGTCTGTATTCACTGTCGTAAACCTGATGATATTGTCAGAAATGGAAAGGCCTGATCAGAGCTCCAAAGGTTCCTATGTCGAAGTTGCAACAAGACCTTTCAGCTGGATTATCTCTACAACGCTAACCAACCAGGTATACATGAAAGGATTGTTCGGCTAACCCATAATGGCTCTGGTGTCAGAGACATTGAGCGATACCTCAATATCAGCCGAACTACTGTTATCGCCCACTTAAAAGACTATCGCCGCCAGCAGTAACAGAGTTTCCATTCGAGAATGCGAAGGTTAAGTTGATCGTAAGCGGTCGGTCAACCGCATATTGCAATACTAAGGCTGAGTTTGTTAGAGAAAACAGGTTATCCTGAGGATAGCCTTGCTAAAAAATCACGTTCTGTGTTCCTCCAATCTTCATTTTTGAGCCGGTCCTGCCTGTTAGGGGCTCGTTTATTAGCTTCAGTAAAAAAGGTAGAAGAAAGTTTGTTCAATTCATCTTTTGCAAAGGTATCCGGTGCTTTCCCAACAGGTAGTAATGCTGCGATACGAAGACAGTGTCCTAACTGGCTAAGAGATGAAGCATCGATATACTGACTTTTTTCTATTGCATCACATGCATGATTAATGGCTTTGGTCAAAAGTCCTGAAATTTCCTTATCTTGACAAGAATAAATGCATTCTCTGAAGTAACGGACGCTGATACATAAGTCCACTTCTGGCCCTACAAAGCCCTTTTCATCAAGCTGCATTTGGTCGAACTGATGCCAGTTCATTAAATCGACAGAAATATCGCCAAGGGCCAGTTCAACTTCCTTGTCGTTGCAGGGAGTGCCTTCATGCCCGGAGCGGTCGGTGCGCAGCTTCTTAAAGATCGTCAGCGCCTCCTGATGCTGTCCCATGTCCTGGTATTGCCGGCCAAGGGCCAGTTCAACTTCCTTGTCGTTGCAGGGAGTGCCTTCATGCCCGGAGCGGTCGGTGCGCAGCTTCTTAAAGATCGTCAGCGCCTCCTGATGCTGTCCCATGTCCTGGTATTGCCGGCCAAGGGCCAGTCCATTAACTTTTACGTCTTTTTCATTTTTTGAGCGAGTATAAAGCTCTTGAAAAATAGGCAGTGCTTCCGTGAGTCTGAACTTGGCCTGAAGCACTCTGCCTTTTGCCATCCGTAATCCGTTATTTAATGGAATCCGGCTCTTATCCAATGTTTCAAATTTAAGCAGACAATCATCAAAACGCCCTAACTGAAAGAGTGCTCTCACATTTAACAGGTATGCACGTTGAGTCTCATGCAAAGAAAGATTGGCACCCTGAGCCAATATACCTTCTGCGATGTTGAGAGCTTGTTGTGGATTCTGTTTTATGGATTCAAACCCCTCACTGAAACACTGTTCATTACCCTGCTGTATATAACATCTTCCTGGCTGAACATGGGATTGGTCTCGAAGGGATAATGCTTGAAACCGCGGATGTAATCCGTGGCCCGCAAGGTCATGGTTTGGCATCGACAAATCGGGGTGAGGGGCTGGTTGTCCTTGTGAGTGTTGTATGAATCCCACCTGTCTATGACCTGCCTGAGCATAAAGTGACCGATGCCCTTTTACGTGCTGATGTTCAGAGGAGGATACTTGAGGTTGATGGGGAGGCCAGTAAGGGGGATGAGAATCCATATATAGTAAATACAAATGATAAGTCGTAGTGGTTATTCACTAATAGTGACTATCTCTGGCTCTATTGGTTCAATACAGTGGTATCGAAGAGGGGAGGGAAAGTTAGAGCCTCCCTATAAATCAGGCTTGGCCAATATCTGCTGGAGTTAAATTCATCGGGAGCAAATAGTCAACACTGTCATCTGGCCCCAGCTCTGGCAGTTGCTTTAGGACATACGTCAGCCAGGCGAACGGCTCCAGCCCATTTGCCTTGGCAGTTTCTAACAGGCTGTACAAAATGGCACTTGCACGAGCACCTTTGACACTATGGGCAAAGAGCCAGTTCTTGCGGCCAATCACAAAGGGTTTGATCGCTCGCTCGGCAGCATTGTTATCAATATCCAGCAAACCGCTTTCCAGGTATCGAACGAGGTAGGGCCATTGGTTTTGACCATAGGTAATGGCCTTGCCTAACAGGCTTTTCGGGGGAACCAGTGCCTGCTGCTTATCAAGCCACTGCTTTAACTTGTCCAGCACTGGCTTGCTCTCTTCCTGCCGGATTCGGTAGCGTTCTCCTTCACTCTTGTCTTTAATCCGCTGCTCAATGGCATACAGGTTACGGATCATGTTCAAAGCCTGTTCGGATCGGCTGATTTTTTTGGCCTGCTGATCCTTTTTAGGCATGGCATCCAGGGCTTCCTTAAACTTCTGGCGCAGATGAGCCATGCATCCCACCAGTCTGATGCCATGGCGTTTCTCGCTCAGGGCTTTATAGGCCGACATACCATCGCACTGAAGGTAGCCTTTGAATCCTTGCAGAAAGGCATCAGGGTGCTCGTGTCCTCTGCCAGTCTGGTAGTCATAAAGGATCACAGGTGCCCCCTGCATTCCGGTAGTCCGGTAAATCCACATACAGGATTTACTTTGGGGGTTCCGTTCTGGTTCATCCAAAACTTGTATAGGCGTTTCATCAGCCTGCAAGGCGGTTTGTTCCACCATTCGTGCGACCAGAGCCAGGTAGACCCGTTCAAGCAGCAATGCACTGCGGATCATCCAGTCTGCCATGGTGGCACGGGCAATTTCGACTCCCATCCGCTTGGCAATAAAACCCAGTCGATACAATGGCAGGCCATCGCAATACTTACTGGTAATGATCCAGGCCAGCAACTCTGCGGTGGCAATGCTTTTGGGAATCGGCATTTTGGGCATCGGAGCGATTTTAATGCCATCTTCACAGGAGCAACCATATTTCGGGCGGTGGATCTCAATGATTTCAGCCTGGGCGGGGACGACCTTCAGTTTGTAGCTGATCTCCTCCCCCATGGGGAAGCGTTGCAGGCCACATCCACACAGCTTGTCACACTCTGCCAGGTCAATGGTATCGACGGAACGAGCCAGGGTGGTATTGTCTTTCAGAGATTGACGGGCGGTCTTCTTTTTTCGGGTGTGAGTACTGACGATCTGGGTCTGTGACTCGTCCTCTTCCGTTGGCTCTTCGTCTTCTATTGCTTCTGCTTCCACTTCGTTAAACAGAAGTCCTTGACCTTCATAGCGTTCACTGGCAGCGCCGAACTGCTTATGTTTGAAGAGCCGGTATTGTTCTTCGTACCATGCCAGCTTCGCCTTCAGTTCGATGAGTTGTAACTCAAGGTGCTCATTGGCTGACTGAAGTGCCTCCATACAAGAGCTGGAAGGAGAGTGTTTAGTATCCATGAGCAACAGTGTTGATCAAAAAGCAGACACAATGTTTTGCTATGGGTCATGGCAATGCCTGTCAGACCATGGATGAATACTGGACACAGGCATGGGCTTTCTGCTGATGGATGGACAAGCCATCAAGTAGCCAGGTTAGCTGTCGTCGGGTGATGACTATCGTCTGATCCGGTGAATCACTTCGAGGCCAGTTAAAGCGGCCTTTCTCCAGGCGACGGTAGTAAAGCCAGAAACCGTTGGTTTGCCAGTGCAGGATTTTCAGTTTATCCCGTCCCCGATTACAAAAAACAAACAGGCTTTCAGATAATGGATTGAGTTCCAGCACCTCACTGACCAGCAACGCCAAACCATCTATTGACTTACGTATATCAGTAGAGCCTGGTGCCAGATACACCTTCAGTTGAGATGTATCGGTTATCATGCTGCTTCCACAACCCTGAGCACTTTCTGCAATAAATCAGCATCAAAGCCTGACTCAAGTTCAATGCGATACCCTTTGGGTGTCGATAGAGTTAAGCAGGGTGCGTGAGTGGTTCGAACGGGTTGGTCTTCTATCACTTGCACCTGAACCAACCCCGCAGGCTTAGAATCTTTTGCCACCTGTAAAGCTTCAGGGAAATGGTTGCGGTAGTAGTAACTGAACTGGCTGGCAGACAGTTGGTGGGCTTTCAAATACTCCGCTCGGGAAAGACCGCTCTGCTGCCAGGCTTTAATGTGTTGAATCCAGAAATTCCGTTTATGGTTTGACATGGATGACTCATGATTGAAATTGATGAGGCATCAGTATCGAGGATTGGGTTTAAGGATTGTAGATGCAGTTCAACGTGCGCTTACAGTTGATCTGCGAGATGGATGAACAGTGGTCATTCGTAGGCAGTAAGAAAAATCAACGCTGGCTCTGGTATGCTTGGGAGCCACGCTTCAAGCGGATAATTGCCCATGCATTTGGTCGCCGAACGGATGCGACACTAAAAAAGCTACTGAAATTGCTGGAACCCTATCGATTTGAGTTTTTCTGTACGGATGACTGGGCATCCTGGGCGAAGCAGTTACCAGAGAAAAAACATATTATTGGCAAGCATTTTACTCAGCGTATAGAGAGGCAAAACCTGAATTTCAGGAGGTGATGTGTCAGAGCTGTTGATCTGATACATTCCTGTCTTTTTGAGTCATCTATGGCTGTAGTTCAAGTTGCCTGTATCCATTGTCAACAAACGTTCAATGTTGTTAAGAACGGGAAAGCTGAGACGGGTCACCAGCGGTATCGATGCAAGGACTGTAATAAGAGCTTCCAACTTGAGTATCGCTATAACGGCAATCTGCCTGGTACTCATGAGCAGATCATAAAGATGACCGTGAATGGCTCCGGGGTCAGAGATATCGGACGTGTCCTTGAGATCAGTCCAACGACTGTACTGGCTCGCTTAAAAAACTCGACCCGCCAACAGTAACACAACTCCCCTTCGAAAATGCCCAGGTCAAGATTATCTTCGAAATGGATGAGCAGTGGTCATTTGTTGGTAACAAGAAGCAGCAACGCTGGCTGTTTTATGCATGGGAGCCACGTTTCAAGAAGATCATT
>OODV01000288.1 GCA_900299555.1 uncultured Endozoicomonas sp. | reverse complement strand
ATGGCCGAGGGATTCCCACCGCCAAGGAGGTGAACGACTTTGTTAGATGGCTACCCTCGGATGAAAAGAAGAGTCTTCTGATACATTCTTGCCGCATATTTGCAAGTTTTGGTTTGCCCTCAGGAGAAAAACTGACCGAAAATGAGAAAACACTTAGCCAATGTCTTAATCAGCATGGTTGTACCACTGAACATGGAGACGACAACAGTGATGAAGATGATGATCTTTTAGAATCAAGTCAAATGAAAGCACTGGCTCTGTTCTTCTCTGGGCCCGCAAAATGGGGCATGAAAATTGCCGAATTCCAACAATATCTGGCTGCCCACAAGAGTCCTCGAAATGACAGAGTGGCTGTACGTGCTGCGCTGAAATCCTTGCTGCCGATATTGGCTATCCACGGAGGTTCTGGCACCCGGTTTTGGATTGAGATGCATTCAAAAAATCCACGCTGCAAAGGAGTACTCACTAAGGCATTATCCATTCCTGCACCACTGGCTTTAACAAAATTTGCACTAACGCAGCTTCCTGAATCTGAGATGCAGGAATACCTTGAACTGTGCAGAAACCTTAAGCCTGCCCCAACCCTGGCGCAATGGAATGCATTAAAACCACTCCGCCAACAGCTTGGCGAGCGATTTGAGTACACGCTGTCGAAACGCATAATGCTGGAGATTCTCTGGCAACAATCAGAAGATAATCGCTCAAAATACGCGGGTAAAATGGACGAGCTATTCAAAACCATACCCACTATCTCACAGTGGCGCGTGTTACATCGGGTGCTTGGACCACACAAAATTCAGCTATTAATGGATGCCTGTCTTGAGTATCAGGCTAAACCTGAAACCGCTCCTGATGTCACGGTTCAGCAACGGTTGTTGGAAGGAATGCTGCTGACAAACCATAACCTACCTGAACACGGGAAAATACCGGATCTCTGTTTTTCAAACCGAGTGTCAACAGATGATAAAAGTGGGGTGATTGTTAGTGGTGATCCCCCCATGACGATCCAGGAACGCCTGTGGAGCTTTATAAAGGCTATGCTAATTGAGCTTGAACAAACAGAATATCAATTCAAAAATCAAAGGCTAACCGTTTTACCGGCCGATGGCGAACCGGTTGTACTCCAAAATCCAGAGTTTACCCTCAGAGATACCGGCTTTGTTATAAAGAACTGGACATTGCAACAGTTAACCGCCTTTTTCAAGGCAACCGAGTTCACGGAACAATGGTATAAAAAGCCTCAGGAGAAGCGCGATCTCTGTGCGATCAGGCTTGAAGCTAAATTAGCTCAAGCACGAACCAAAGAGCCCGAGAAAGCTGAGCCTAAAAAAATACCAGTTCTGCTGTCACCTTCTGTGATTATCAATATCATCAAATACAACAAACCATTAAAGCCTGTGGTGTGGTCATCTCTGGAACACTATGCCAGCAAGGGCCTGCTAGCCACCAGTATATGTAAGGCGCTTAGCCCGGTTATCCGAAATGAAAATGATGATGTTGTTCCTGAGCTCGTTAAAAATGCAGTGGCTGCAAAGTTGGTACAGATTGAGGCAACAAAAACACCAGTAGTAACAGCCGCCCCTCAGCAACGACCTCTGGCAAGCACGCCAACTCAGGGGAACCAGATTTCCAACAGTAGCATTCAAGGGCCGCTATCTACCTTTGACGCGGCAATGGAAGCGCTGGATCGTTTTAAGGTATTGGGAAATGCAGAACTTGAACTGATGGAACCCCACCGAAGCCAAATGACTTATATTGAATTAAGAACTGCTATCAGCAAAATGAGCTACGATGTGGATTCAGAAACACGGAAAGAATGGAATGAAGCCAGCGAGAAAAGGAGAAGAGACCCACTTGGGCTTGATGAAATATTGGAAGCTGATTTTGATTTATTGGCGACAGATTCACAACCGGGCAACAACCCTGACTGGCTTGAAGAACTTCTACAATAGAGAGTTGAGCTATCAATTGGCAAAGGAAAAGCCAGCAACCATTTTAAGGATAAAATGGCAATATACGCAGGTTAAATTGGCGCTTACGATCAATGACCAGACCGCTTCTTCCCTGGTGTTGTCATTTTCATCGGGATACACCTTGCCAATATCAACACGGAAAACATTGCCCCCAGTGTCTGCAAAATAAATCCGGTCTGTCAGTCCATCGCCATTACTGTCCATGGGGGCAGGAGATGCGACAACACTCCACTTCAGCAATTTACTTTCCAGCTGGTTATCAACGCTCTGCTCAATGGTATCCGGGGCAATGAACGACTGGATTAACTTGCCTGTACCAGCATCGACAATAAACAGCCCACGACCTCTCGTTGAGGATTTGCGAACCTTAACATCACTTCCTTCCACTGCCACTCCGTTGCGATCATCATCATTGGTAGCGTCATAACCTGCTCCAAAAGCCAGTGCAAACTTGTAGTTGATGGATGTTTTATCACTGTTTTTTACAACATCCCGATGACCCGGAATGATCATTGGAACCGGTGGAGACCAACTCTGGCCAAGCTCAGCGAACCCCTCTGAACTTGCATCAATTCGCCACAACAAGACGGGCGACTCAGGAATGCTGACGTCAATTGCATAATAACTGTCTCCACCACGACGCAGACCAAAAAACAGAATCATTCGATCACCATCTGCTTTGCGTATATTGCCGTCAAGATTGGCATCCAGTCGCAAAACACTGATCTGTCCATCAAGCCCGTAGGGGTGAGGGACATCCTGATTCTCGTATAATTTTTTTACATTCCCTCCGGTTTCGGCTGCAAAGAATGACCAGTTTTCTTCAACCTGGCTACCCTGATCCTCGATAAAGTGCAGCAAACCGTAGTTGGTACCGAAAGCGATGCGGATGTCCGGGTTTTCCCTGGAATAAGTACCACCATCCGGATTACCATCGCTATCGCCGTAGTTGAGGGTGACCGGTTTTGAATGCAGGATGTCCCCCAGAACCCAGTCTCGGGTCTGGCCCTGATCATTGAGTCCTTTGATCCAGTTAATCCAGTTGTTGCGTTCTTCTGTATTGGGATCGCCAAGATGTTTGTCGGCAATGCCACTTAGCGCACCGAGTGATTCCCCCCTATAACTATCTATATTGGTATAAAAAGTTCCGCGTTGTTGTAAAAGCTCTGCACCAAGCCCACCACTGGTGACTTCATTACCATCGTTTACTGTCCCCCAGTAGCTGCTACGACCATCAACAATCAAATTACTGCCATTTTCCAGGGCAGCATCGCATCCTCTATCCACAACCGTACCGAGCTTGTGGCTATCATTACTGCCACACCCTGGGGTATCGTTACCTGTGTAAATTTTCAGCTTTTTTAAGTTGCCATACCAGGCAGGTGATTCATCGGGCAGGAACATCGCATAATAGGCATTATCAAGCGATTCGGTTCGGTTAAAGCTATTTACCGCGACTGAAGGGGATACGAAGGTGCTGGTACGTTTCATGATTTCACCCAGAGCACCTTCGAAAGCATCAGACAAATTATCAACTTTCACGCAGCCTGTCTTACTGTCCGTGTTACTGCCTGTGGTCGTATAACAGATGCCGTCACCATTTTTGGCGGTATCAAAAAGTAGTGACTGATCAGTGTCAAACCCAATGGTATAGGTAAAGGCCTTTTGATTACCTGTCCATTCATCACCATCCAGCCCACCCAGTTCAAGGTTTGCCATATACTCAGAAAGGAGCGGCAGACAGTTGCCTCCATATTCTTTACAAGAGCTTTTCCCAGTGAGTTTCTTTATTTTTGAATTACTTCCACCATCTTTGGTGGGCTCCCCGTCTGTCATGTAAATAACATAAATGTTTTGACAGCTTTTTATTGGTGTTATGTAGCGCCCGCCTTCATCCTGGGATGTGTCCCTTGAACTCACACCTTTGGAAAAATAAAGTTCACTACCTGTGAAATAGCGGTAGACTTCGTAAAAAGTGTCACACAGTGGTGTCCATGTCTCGGCATCAATATTGTTAATGGTCTGAACTAATGATTGCGTTCCCGTTGCATCTCTCTCCATAACCCCCCTGAGGATATGGCCGCCATAGACGTCATTACTAAACTCATTTCTGTTAAAAACAGCCAAACCAAAATCAATATTATTATTGTCATTGATCAACGAAGTAATCGCCTGTTTTGCAATATCGAGTTTTTTCGTGGGGGCTATTCCCCAGTTAATATAATTCCCTAGACACTTCTCAACTTCCTTATCATTATTATTGACAACTATTTTGCAATAATCACTGTTATATTCGACCTTATCCGGCCTACGGTAATAGTGATTTGGATCTGAGTAGTATGTCCCCTTATTAGGATTCTTCACCTGAACAGGGTAAATAACATCAGGGTTATAACTCTCCGGCGATAAGTCTTCATCCATACTTCCAGAGTTATCAAAAATAATCATAACCTGGGGCCGTTCTTTGTTACCGACCCCGGTAAACACTTCCGTATCATCTGCAAGTGCGTACGGCTGCCAAAACAACAGCAGTAACAACGCCATCCCTCGGCTTATCCCCCACAACAACGAAATATTTCTGCACATCTTACAATCAGCCAATTATTAATTTTCTATCCGAAAGTTGGCGAACACCCAATGCATCCACTCAGATCAAAGTTCATTTACCACCACACTCTGGTCTCCACCAACACCTCCATTCAGGTCAGCCAGTAAAACCTTGTAAGTGTTCAGGACCAGAGAAGTTTGAATCGATGCCTGCTCGCTGCTCGCATCAATGCGGTAATACTCGACACTGTAATTACCCACGCCACTGGCAGATTCTGACCTGGGGACATTATTACTGGTTGCCCGATAGTGTATTGATGGATTGGGCTGAACATCATAATCCTCTGCAACACAGGCATTACCAGCCCCAAAGGGATCATAAGAGGCAGCAAGGCCACACTGGCGATCAAACGTGTCCATTCCCGATTCAGCCACCTCGTTTAAGGTTGCCTGTGCCCGGCTGAAAGTAATGGACTTTAGCTCTGCGTTCGCGATCATTTTAGGAGCACGATTGCCCTGGTTAGCCAAAGTGACCGCGATGGTGGTTAGCATCAATAGAAATAGAAGCGATGTAATCAGCACCATTCCATTTTGCTCGTTATTATCCTTGTTCATAGCGGGTTACCGAAAGTCCTGGTTATAAAGAAAAACAGTGGTACTGGCCAGCGAGCGCTTTCGGTCATCACCATCGGGTAAAATGGAGATATCACTCATCTGGTATGACCGATGATCCTCATGGTTTGGACTGCTGGTAGAGTGAGACAAAAGATGGATCTTGACGCTTCGTACCCTGTTCCATTGAACTTCAGACCAGCCATCCATAGCATCGGATACCCCCTCATACCGATTCACTCTGCCATCGCCATTATCATCAATACCCAGTACGACTCTTAGAGCTTCTACCCCCTGTGCAATGGTCAGCTCTTCCAGCTGACCACCGACCAACCGGCTTAGCATCAGTTGATTATCTCTAAGATAGAAAAGGTTATAGTGATATTCCCTGATTTCCTGATCGTCGGATATCACCGGAGGATTGTTACCCCTGAATAGCCGACCTTCCTGAGAGTTCGCAACCAGATAATTGGCATTGGCTTCCAACTGAGTCGCCTCAATTCGATCTCCAAACGCCCCCTTTATAAGGAACCAGTCGGAAGGGCTACCATCGGCGGCATTATAGTTCCCAATGCTGCCTCTGACGCAATCCAGGATATTATTCACTGTGGTGGCTTTATCCGGATCTGGGATACCTGCCATAAAAAAGGGGGATGTTTGCAGGGCAGACCCCAATCCGCCGCAATCTTCATTCAGGACCAGCCCACGACCATCAATACTGCCCATATTGAGACCGCTATTGTAACCTGCCGATCTTAAATCCCTGGCGATGACTGTGAGTGCCGTATGTGCATTGTGTTCAAGATTGGCTGTCAGAGTACTATCGCGCTGAATGGCGTAAGTATTGAGGTAAAGAACCGCAACGCCCGATAGCAAGAATAGGGATAGAGTGAGTGCAACCATTAACTCTATCAGCGTGAAACCACCCTCGGAGTTACCTGCCGAACTGAAGGCATTATTATTAACTGCCATGTTCTCTTCCATATAAAAACAGCAAAGGCATAAAGGATTGGAGGATTTACCCTTATCCTACCCGAGTGTTCAGAGTCATTATCCGACGAAGATCATTGTCTGCCGTGGAAGTGTATTGATTCTCTCCATCACCACAAGCCTCTGCCGCCTTAATGTCTGGACGGGTAAACTTACCTCGCCACACGATAGAGACAGAGAGCCTGGAACCAACCACATCAATGCAGGCCATGGGTGAAACCAGCCCTCCCACATCAAGATCATCTTCCGTTTTAATTTCGGTGCCATAAAGAGCCTGCCCCCATTGCCACAGATCAAATTCAGCCATCTGGACTGGTGAGCAGTTTGAATTAGCGCTGTCGCATAATGTTGCCGGTTCATCCGGTTTTGCTGAGAGATCTACAGCATAGCTGGCGATACCATCCGGATTTGCATTAACCCGGCCCATCAGATCTTCTGCCAGCTGTAAGGCTGTCGCCCTTTGTTGAACCTCGAAAGCATTTTTCTGTGACTCGACAACCAGCCCGGCAATACCCAGAAGCCCAACTGAAACAATGACCATTGCCACCAGAACCTCAATCAAGGTAAAGCCTGTTAATCTTCGGGGCCAGGTTGAAGGGGGGGCAAAAACACATGACATGTTATTGGCTTTCCTTGTTATCGCTATTCTTTGTAGCCGAGTAATCAAGAGTAATGGCACCTCCGGCAGAAGCCACTAGATTAGCGGTTCTGCTGGCATTTTCATGGGTAACCGAAATATTGATCACACCGGATATCCCACGATCGTCAAACTGATACCATCGGGTCGGTGAATTTATTGTGCTACCGGTGAACGGCTCGACCTGAAAAATGGGGTTCATTTCATTGTCCGCACGCACCGCACCACCTGATAACCAACCCTCAACACCGTTCTCATCATTAAATATGGAGACTGTTGCTCTCCGTGTAATTGCCTCAGAACGGGCAAATGCCAGCAGATTTACAATATCCTTCGCATGGCTTCTGACCCGGTTATCCGCAATAGTCTGACTCATTGAGGGATAAGCGATAGAGATAAGAATGCCCAAGATAGCGAGTACAACTAAAAGCTCAATGAGGGTAAATGCTGAAACCCGACACTTGTATGAAATGTCGGCACAGCTTATTTTTGGTCGGCTCCACATCGCCACAACACCGTTCTAGATGTAACACAATAAAAGTCAAAGTGGATTGTATCGAATTCGCTTTTGCCAGACCAAGGTTCCAGTTAACAATCTATAAAAAAACAATGAAATTATAGGGTAGGTCATATGCATTGATGACCCTTGCGGGTTTGGTAGGATGTGTTCTTTCCTTTTGCGAAACGTTCAACGAAGGCACCAACGGTCTCCTTAAACAACTCGCGCAGGTGGTGATAAATATTCATAAATTCTAGTGCTATGTACGGAACAAAATATTCAATAAGCCTTTAAAAGTAACTGCATCACCAGGGGCACAACGATTTTTCAACACTCGCCTGAGTATATCCAGCCCCAGCCTGAATAGACTTTTGGCTGGTCGGTAGTGTTTGTTCAATGGTAGGAAAGTTGCTTCTCCATGCTTCCAGTGCTCACTATCAGGCACCAGGTAAAAGCTAGAGTCAAAAGCCCAGGAAGCTTATCCATTCGGTCGTGCTGAGTCATATGGGTTGACTCCAGATCAAATCCTCGGGACTTTAAACAGCCGAATAGCGTCTCGATACCAGCGCCTGGAATAATCAGTGATCATGGTTTCTGGCCTTGAGGTAGCCACAACGATCAGAAGTCCTTTGAGTGAGCGGTGGGCAGAAATATAATGCGGCACACCTGAGACTTTCTTTCTTGTATACCATGTGACCATCTGGTTTAGTATTACACCCCGACACAGTTGACCAATAGCAATATTGTTTCCGTTGTGTTTTACAGGACAGCTCTCTTTGACTCGGAGCCTGCATCGAGAGTTGCCGCCGTTCTTATCAAGGCACTCCCAGACAATGGGAATAGAGTTTCCCTGCCATGCATAGAGTAAAGCGGTCGATCTCCAGGCAGGCGATTATCAATTGGCCAGGCTGTTCATAGCTGTACTCATAATCAGCAAAGAGCCGTTTGATTCTTCGATAACTGGATTCACTGTCTGCTGTCGTCTGGAACTCTTCAGCAACGCGGTACAGGTTACTGATAGAAGGAGTCAGCTCATACTCTACTGTCCCTCATAATTTCTGGCCTTGTGGTTTTGTCCTGTACATAGATTCTTGTGCTATCTGCATTTTCTGGAGATAAAAAAAGGGGGAGTGGGTCAAATGTGTGGGTAGGCACATTTCCATACTGAAAAATTTTCTGTGCTCCTCATATACGTCTCATGACGTGTCTTATTGAAGTAAAGTGTCCAGACTGCAACCTACCTTTCGTTGGTTGACATGGCAAGGGGTGCAAAGATTATCAGTGCTACCTCTGCCAGAGTGTAGGCTGTAAAACCAAGTCGTTCATGCTCGAATATCATTACAGTGCATGCAACAGGGGCATCGAGAAAGACATTGTTAAATGGCATTAATAGCAGTGGTATCAGAGATACCAGCGGGGTTCCTGGTGTCAGTAAAACAACCGTGATTAATGTCCTGAAGAACAAAGAAACCCTTCTGCTGCAAGTCAATCCAAACATCACAACCATGAACTTGATGGTGGTAGCTGTGTACGTTCTGAGCTTGCCTGTGAGATGGCTGAACTGGATGAAAAGTGGTCATATGTGAGAAATAAAGCGAATCAACGCTGGTTATGCATGCCACTGCTACTGTTTGTTCCTGCCTATGTTTTCGGGAAAAGAAAGGATAGGGTCTTCAGGCAGCTTCAGGTTCTTTTAGAGCACTTTGGTATTAGCCGTTCCGACAGCGATGACTGGGGTGCATATGAGCGAAATATTGATCTGGAAAAGCATGAAGCAGGCAAAAGAAATACTCAGAAAGTCGAACGCAGAAACTTAAATTTCAGGACTTGGACCAAGCGATTAGCGAGAAAGAGTATATGTTTTTCCAAGATAGAAAGGATGCACGATATAGTGATTGGGCTGTTGATTAATGTTCTGGAATTCGGAGTGGATATTAATGCAAAACCTCACATTTGATCCACAACCCGTTTTCGATTACCGACGGAGAATGGGACTTCATGGATATACAAGCCGGGTATGTAGTCGAGACCTGTACCGCGTAGCTCTTTCTCTAGCCATCTCAGATATTCTATTTCTGATCTGGAATAAGGAGAGTATTTTATAAATCTATTTTTAATAAAAAATACTGTCTGTTAGGAAACTAACAGACAGGACAGGTTAAGAATAAGCTCTGGTTGCCAACCTGAACGGTTAAATTTCCAACAAATGTTGTCAATTTCCGACTTAATGTGTTGATTGCCAACTTAATCGTGTAACTGCCAGGTATTTAATTAGCTGGCAAAGTTATCTGCCACAAACGCCCAGTTTGTCAGAGCCCAGAAGCCTTTCAGGTAGTCTGGACGTACATTGCGGTAGTCAATGTAGTAAGCGTGCTCCCACAGGTCGCAGGTCAGCAGAGGCTTCTGATCGCCAGTGATTGGAGTGCCAGCGTTGCTGGTGTTAACGATTTCCAGAGAACCGTCAGTGTTTTTTACCAGCCAGGTCCAGGAAGAGCCGAAGTTGTTAACGGCCATGTCAGAGAACTTGGCAACGAACTCATCAAAAGAACCGAAGGCTTTGTCGATAGCCGCAGCCAGTTCGCCGGATGGCTTACCGCCGCCATTTGGGCTCAGGCAGTTCCAGTAGAAAGTATGGTTCCATACCTGTGCAGCATTGTTGAAGATACCGCCTTCAGAAGTCTTGATGATCTCTTCCAGACTCTTGTTTTCCAGCTCAGTGCCTTCAACCAGACCGTTCAATTTGACAACGTAAGTATTGTGATGTTTGCCGTAATGGTAATCCAGAGTTTCCTTGGAGATATGTGGTTCCAGGGCATCGCGCTCATAAGGCAGTTCTGGCAGTTGAAAAGCCATTTGTCTTCTCCAGATGTGATTGGAATAGTTGTGGTTTCGTTCAGAGACCTGATTTTTCGCAAAGCGATAGTAGCACTGTGGCTACTTCGAATCCATGTGAGCTGTATCTTGAAGTGAAAAACAGAAATTTCAAGTCCTAAGTGACCCTTTACGTTGAAGAAAGGGTTGGGGGCTGGATTTCTTTCTTCTACAATAGTTCCTCATTTATTTTTCAGAACAGCCAGGAGCTGGGAACGCCGTTTAACCTGAAGCGGGTCGAATGATGGGTGCGGTGTTTTTGATCGAAAGCAGTGACTATGCAAGAGGATAAAAAGATTCGTCAGTCAAGCCAGGATTTGTCCATTACCGCTGAGCAGCGCCCTTCAAGGTACCGCCCTGCTGGTAATGCTCCCAAAGGTACTGGTAAGCCAGCTACCAACGGTAAACACAGTGGTGCAGGTCATTTTGTTTCCGCTGTCTTGTTTGTGCTTCTGGCAGGTGTGACGGCTGGTGGCTATTGGCAATTGGCCGAATTGCAGAAAGCCCTGGCAGATACCCGTCATGAGCTTCAGCAAACCCGTGACCAGCTTGGCCTGGTGACTGGAAAGGTTTCTGAAACGGGTGAAACTATCAACCAGAGCGACTCCATCTTCCGCTCTGAACTCAAGGTGGTTAATTCTGAGATTCGCAAGCTCTGGGATGTTTCCAACAAGAGAAATCGTGAGTGGATTAATGAGAATAAAGAGAAGATCGAGCAGGGGGCAAAGAACGTTGATTTTGCCGTCAAGCAGTCTGATGCAGCTAAAAAGTCATCTGAACAGGCAGTTTCCAAACTGTCAGAAATGGATCAGATGATCAGGGCCATTACTACCGAGCAGCTGGTGGCTAATTCAGACATGACCGCCCATGTGGAAGCACTGAAAGCGGAAGTTGATGGTTTGAGGAACTCGTTATCTGCCCAACAGACCGTTGAGCAGAAAATTCAGGCTTCCAGGCAATCGCAGGAAGAACTGAGCAAGAAACTCAGTGCCTTCCAGGGGCAGGTTTCCCTCAGGTTGCAGCAGCTGGAAAATACCATGCGGGATCTTGGAAACCCTAAAGACAAGGGACTTAAGATTCAGTAGCCTTTAACATCAGGGATGGAAATAGCTGGTGAACAATAAAAACTGCGGCTAGTTTATGACGCTACTGGCCAGTTTTTTGTTACAAGGATGTAGTTGGCTGAATTTTTTCGGGGAGGTTGAAGAGCTTCCCGAAAAAGTATCTCGAGACTCGGTGGTTTCATCCTGAACTGCCTCACTGTGTTATGAAACCTTTCTATTCTCTGGATGGCCTTCTGGGCAGTGATTCCGGTTATGAGCTGGAGCGGGTTAATAACTGGCTGACTCAGCAGGCTCCTCTGGACTATCTGATCCTTCCTGATCTGGCACTGTTAAAGTCAGGTTCTGTTCTGCAGTTAAGTTATTTTCCAAACTCCCCTGTGATTAACGAGCAGACATCCGAAAGCAGTTATCAGCATCTTCAGCCCTTTATGTTAAGGAAGAGTCTGGGCTGGGTATTGCTTGATAATAGTAACCGGTTGATTTTTAAGAATTTATCAGTTATGGGCGTTGTTCTGTGTCATGGCACGGTCTGGATGCACAGAGAGGCTCTGATGGTGAGCAGCCACTTGATTTTGATCATTTAAGCCAAATAGGCGCAGTTATCAATAAAAGGATGCATGATTTATTAAAAGACATATCTTTTTAAATTCAGGTAATGGGTAATTAATTGATTGTATTAGCTAATCTATTTTATTTTTTTATTTATGTCTGTCTTTATATGATCAGTCAAAAAAATGATTAATTATTGATTTGGCTGAATTTTAAAAGCCTTTTGGTTTAGGTTTGGCTATTTCCTTTATTATACCCTTCATATTTACTTCTCACGCTAATTGATTTGCTCTTGTTCTGCTAGCCTGAAATTAATAAGTGATATCTGAATTTAATCAATGCTGGGTGATTAATTTTTCGGTTGTTTTTTGAGCGGCTTTTCATCTGATGATTATTGGGAATTAACAGCCTGAGTTTATTATGGATAAGAGTAACGGTCTTGGACGGACAAGTGGGGAATTTCAACCTAGGGAATTACCTCATAGTGGTTCACCAAAAAGTCAGAAATCACAGAGTGTAGCGGTTCAAAATAACCTTCCTAATCAAACTCCACGTCATAAAGCGCACTCTTTATCTGGTAGTCAGAGCATATCGAGTAGATCTATAAGCTCTACTTTCGGTCAGTCATATCTTAAAGGTTCAGCAAGAGGGGGAATTCTTGAGTATGTAGAGGATGGGTTGAAAAATAAAAAAAGAATAACTGTAAACGATGATGCCGCGTTGGGTAATAGGAAATTATCAGGAGCATGCAAGCAATTTGAAGGAATATTACAAAAACTTAATAATGAGCATCTCGGAAAAGTTGATGACTTGTCTTTTTTGGGGGAACGCTTTACTGAGCAGTTCAATAGAATAAACCAGGGTGAGCCAGAAGAGATTGCAAAAATTGTTGTTGAGTTATCGAATAGCTTCCAGAAGTGGTATCGCAATATTGACTTTCAAAATGTTACAATAACAGGAACTCGAATTCAGCAGCTTGATAAAGAGTGTAAAGCAATTCTCAACATATTTATGGTGGAAGAAGTAGAAGATAATGACTCGGGAATTGGTTCTGAACCAGCATCTGATACTGAAAGTATTCCTGAGTCTATAGGTGAATCTGAGTGGGAAGATGAAGACTCAGGAACAACTGAAAATAGCCGCACAATAGCAAAACCCCCGAAGCCAGAAACCATACAAAGGCCAAAACAGCCTGCCTCCGATTCATTTAATCCTGAACTTGATGATGGAAGTGTTATAGAGTCTGGGCAGGGGAGTTCATTGCGACCCGAGCAGTACGATCGACATTTAACTGTAAAAGATGAGGAAGTAAGCACACCTGCGGGCCAATATAAAGCTGCTTCGACCTCGATGACGGTTAAGAACGATGATGTAAGAGTTAAACCACAAGAAGATAATCGAGATATTACAAACTCTGGCAAACCTGCAGCTACACAGACACCAAAGCCAGCTGGTTTACAAAGTATCTCCACCGAAATATTAAAGGGCGAATTACCAGACCCTGAACTAGATGGGTTGAAAGAAAGCTTGAGTCAGGCAGAGCTGCGGGCGGACCGTGCGGCAGAGGGTCTGCGGACACAGATGGCCTCGCAGACACAGCAACTGCAGGATGCGGAGGTGAATACCCTCAAGTTAAGAAGCGATGCCGAGCGGTTGTCGAAAGAGATGGGCAACCTGGCGGATGAGAACGTTCAGTTGCAGCGGGCCAACCAGAGCCAGAAAGAGGCGCTGGATGAGGCCACCGTGGCGGCAAACCAGGCCAGGGATCGGGCGGACCGTGCGGAGAAGACGGCAGAGGGGCTGCGCAAATGGGTGACATCGCAGACGCAGGAGCTAAAAGAAGCGGAGGCGGATGCCCTCAAGTTAAGAAGCGATGCCGAACGTTTGTCGAAAGAGGTAGGCAACCTGGCGGATGAGAACGTCCAGTTGCAGCGCACCAACCAGAGCCAGAAAAAGGACCTGAATGCAGTACGAATTGAGCTCTCAAATTCGAAAGAACAAGTAACTTCTCTTAGTAAGGCTGCTCATGAAAAACAGCAAATTTTAGAGGAGGCAGAAGAAAAATACAGAAAGCAATCTGAAGAAAATGTCAGCTTGAAAAGTCAGCTGGAGAGATCAGCTGAAGAGAAGTTGGTTATTGAGTCTCAGCGGTTTGAAGCTTTAAGTAGGGCTGATACCTCTAAAAATGAAAACAGTGCATTGAAAAAGGAGATTGAAAAACTAAGAGCCTTAATTTCTTCTCAGGATAAACAGTTGGCTGAATTTTATGATATGAAAAATAAGCTTGAAATAGAAAAAGAAGACTTCAAGGAACAGCAAGCAGGCTTGAATCAAAGAATAGCTGACGCAGTTGAGAAGCAAGTTGATCTTGAAAATGAACTGTCAGTTGCCAGAGAGCAGCTGGGTCAACAAAATGAGATCAGGATTAAAGCTGAAAATAGCTTGAGAAAACTTGAAATAGATATGTCTAGTAACCTCAGGAGGTTAGAGCGAGAGCTTAAAATATCTGAGGGTAGTAAAAAACAGTTGGAATCAACAATACATGAAAAGGATCGAAAGATTAATAATCTGACCTTTGAATTTAAAAGTCAGGGGGAAAAAGTTAAATCATTGGAAAAAGAGGCTATAGCTGACAGGTTTGAAAATACAGATTTGAAAAGTCAACTGAAGTTGCAAAAGATTCAGGCAGCTAGTGCTGAAGAAGCTTTAAACAAAAATCGTAGGCAGATTGAACGTGAGCAGTCTCAGCATAAAACAGAACTTTCTCTAGCTAAAAAAGAGATTCAGCAGATTAAAGCTAAGCTGAATACGACACAAGATGATCTTCAAAGGGTTATACAAGAAAAGAGAAAAGAAGGGGGCACATTTGCAGGTAAAGAAAGGAAATATCAAGATAGAGTAGCAACGCTTGAAAGGGAAGTTGGAGTCTTGGGTGAGGAGTTACTGCAAGCTAAGGAGCGAGTAAGTGGGTTGGAATCTCAGGAGAAAAAAGTGAAGGGAGTAAGCGAAGATAATCGGGTTGTTAGAGAAAAACTGGAAAAAGTTGAAGCGGAGCTTGCTGTGAAAAAGGCCGAATTATCCAAGCTGGTTGGTAAAAACAACATTGATATATTTAATCATTATCTGAATGAAATGCTGAGGGCGATGGATGAGAGAGATGAATTATCGGGTAAAAAAGAAATTGAAATATCAGCAGCTGTGATAAAAGGAAAGAGTGAAGGGGGAGTGGATGGTGATACTCTGGGAGTTCATGACGCAAATAGAAGGTTAGCGATTAGATTGAGGAACGAGGAAAATGCAAGAAAAGAGTCAGACCGACTTTTGAATGAAAAGATTAAAGAAGTAGAAGATCTCAAAATTCATTCAGGTAAATATAACCCCTGAAATATGTAACATTCCTGAGATGATTATATTATTCGAATATATGGTTTGTTATAGAAAAATAGAACTAGTAAAGGCGTAATGTATGTCATTAACACCCAGCGGCAAGGAACGCCGATCGATTCAGCGTCACCAGTTGCAGGATTATCTTAAAATTTATAATCGCAACACCATGAGGGTTATGGGTAGTATTGGAAACATCAGCTGTAATGGTTTAATGCTGATCAGCTCTGTCCCTGTGTTAATTGGTGCTGTTTACAATATGCGTATTATTCTACCTGATGATGACATGGGTGAGCGGTACCTGGATTTTGATGCGCGGTGCCATTGGTGTAAGCCTGATGTAGGTCCGGAATATTTTGACTCAGGCTACAGTATTGTTAATGCTGGAGATGATATTCTTGATCTGGTTGAAACGCTGAAAAATTATTTTACCTTTGGAGAGGTCTGCTGACTGGCTTTTTCAGGTAGAATTTGATTTTACCGATTGAGTGATGTTCCTGGTCATCATGTCTGCTGATTACGTTGTTCCTGGGCAAGTTATAACGGTTGAAACCGAAATCAAGAAAAGTCGTTTTATTGCCTGTATTTCGCCTGCTCACTCCCGTCAGGAAGCCCTTGCCTTTGTAGAAACTAAACGCATCGAGTATCCAGATGCTACTCACCACTGTTCAGCCTTTGTCGCAGGAGCGCCTGATGGTGGGGCTGTGGTTGGTTTTGATGACGATGGTGAACCTTCCGGTACCGCAGGCCGCCCAATGTTAAACGTTCTTCAACACAAGCGTATTGGTGATGTTGTTGCTGTCGTAGTGCGCTATTTTGGCGGTGTAAAACTTGGGGCTGGCGGTCTGGTCAGAGCATACAGTGCCTCAGTGCAGCAGGCCTTTGAGGCGCTGCCTCTTGAGCAACGGGTAGCGTTGAGATTGGGGGTAATTGTTTGTGATTACGCCTATGAACAAATGGTTCGCCATTACCTTGAGCAGCATCACGCGAGCCTTGAGCGGTGTGATTACGGTCAGTCAGTCAGAATGACCATTTCTACAGCAGAAATAGGAAGTGATGATCTTGCCAGTTACTTGCATGATGTCAGTCGTGGGCAAATTCTCATTCAGTGGCAGGGTTAATGTGGCTGAATGGATCATAGAAAATAATGATTCAAGAAATAAGCTGACTCAGGTGAATGGGGGGCATAGACCCCATTAATCGTGGCTTTCGAAGACAATAGCGTCTTCATAAACCCAGTATTTCTGGTCATGCAGGGCCTTGTTATCTGTGATGGCCATGAACAGTCCGGTGCCCACTGGGGGCATGGTACTTTCTCCCATGTATCGCCACTCAACTCTTTTTCCGGCGATTGCCTGTAGGCATTGAGGGTAGTTTCCTTTGAAAACCGGGGTGAATATCCCGTGGCATCTATCTCCATTTTTCATTGTTTTTCCTCCTGTCCTTAGGGGTATTACTAGCTGGTTGGATTGCCTGTTAGTAATACCCCCTGGGTTTGATATCGGCCACGCTTAGGTTCAGTGATAGTTTTTTATTGATTGAGTAAAAATTGGTCGTGTACGTATGGGAGGCTGGTTTCTTTTTCCAGTGGCAGCGATACTGTTATGTCTACTCAGGACTGAGTAGCAGATTGTGCAGGTGGGCTAACACCATTGAAGGCTATTAAAATGAAATCTTTTTATTTTCACGACTATGAGACTTTTGGTACTGACCCAGCACTCGATTGGCCAGCACAATTCGCCGGCATCCGAACGGACGCAGAGTTGAATGAGGTGGGCGAACCGCTGAATATTTATTGTAAGTTGCCGGAAGATCATTTGCCTAATCCTATCGCCTGTCTTGTCACCGGTTTGACGCCACAGAAGGTTAATGAGCAGGGGCTGATTGAGCCTGAATTTATTCACCGGATTCATACTGAATTGATGGTTCCCGGTACCTGCACCCTGGGATATAACAGCATTCGTTTTGATGATGAAGTGACTCGAAATATTCTCTATCGGAATTTCTATGATCCTTACGCACGTGAGTGGCAGAACGGTAACAGCCGCTGGGATCTTATTGATCTGGTTCGGCTAACAGCAGCCCTGAGGCCTGAAGGTATTGAGTGGCCTATGCGGGAAGATGGCTTCAAAAGTTTTCGGCTGGAAGAGATTACTGCAGCCAATGATTTGGATCATGGCTCAGCCCACGATGCGCTGTCGGATGTTCGTGCTACCATTGCTCTGGCCAGGCTGATCCGGCAGCAACAACCCAAGGTGTTTCAGTTTTATCTTGCTCATCGTGGTAAGCGTGAAGTTTCCGGATTGCTAAATATGGTCAGTCAGGAGATGGTTGTGCATGTATCTGGCATGTTTGGTGCTCACCGAAACAACCTGGCAGTGGTGATGCCGTTAATTGATCATCCGGTCAATCGAAATGGCGTGGTGGTATATGATCTGTCATTTGATCCAGCACCTTTATTGAGTCTATCTGTGGAGGAAATCAGGCGAAGGCTGTTCACTCCATCAGATCAGTTGGCAGAAGGTGAAGAGCGAATTCCACTGAAGACTATCCATATTAATAAATGTCCTGTGATCGCCCCCGTGGGTGTTTTGAGGGCTGAAGATCAGGAACGTCTCGAGCTGGATCTTGCCAGATGTGAAGTGCATAGAAGTCAGCTAATGGCCGATTCAGAGTTGGCGGCCAAGCTTCGGGAAGTCTTTTCAGAGTCTCCATCGAATAAGCATACTGATCCGGACCAGATGATTTATTCCGGTGGTTTTTTCTCCCCCGCAGATCGTAATGAAATGAGTCGTATTTTAACTGCGAAGCCATCGGAGTTAACCCAGCTTGGTCTTTCTTTCTCAGATAAACGCCTTGACGAAATGCTGTTTCGTTATCGTGGGCGGCACTATTTTGAAACGCTGGATGAAGAAGATCAGCTGCTTTGGAAAAAGTATTGTAATGAGCGATTATCCGGGCAATTGCATCCAGATAATGATTACTTTTTAACACTTAATCACTTTTGGGATGAATTGAGATCTGCTCAGGAGAGGGTTGAGGGGAATATGGAAAAACAAAGCCTGCTAACGCACTTATCCGACTACGTGAATGGTTTGCCAGCGTAGGTTGTGTATTTGTAAACCACTGAGTGTTTTACTGGGTATAAAAATTAAAGCGTCACTATCAAGGTATCGAAAGAATAAAATGCCGCATAAACACAGGAATGTGCTTATGCGGTTTGGAATGAGTGCTTTACTACCAGATTAAGTTGCTCTGCCAGTCGACCATAAATGGTTGGCTTTTCAATGTAATCGACAGCGCCCGCTTTAATGGCTGCAACAGCACTGTACACATCATTGTGATGCCCAAGGATGATAACCGGAACCTGATGGTTTTCGCTGGCCAAATCCTGCATTAGATTCAGGGCCTGCCCATGGGGTTGATCATTAGCCGCGATGATGCAGGAAGGCTGCTCTGCTTTAAGTGCATTCAGTAGCTCAAAATGTGAACTGAAGCAAGTGAGATGCAGTGATTTTTCATGGCACATGCTGCGAATAGTCTCGGTAGTGCCGAAATCCTGTTCCAGTAGATAGACTGAGCAATGGGTTGCTAGGTTCATAAAGGCAGCCTTGCGGTAAAAAGAAACCTGTATTGTTGCAATGAAACAGCTGTTAGCATAAAGCTATTGCTTATCTTTTGTGCAAGAATTCTATAGATATAGAATCTGAGGAGGTTTACGAGTCAAAGCACAGTGTTTATCTGTACTAAAGTTCGTATTTCTCCCACCGTAAGCAGCAGCTCAAGAAGCAACTCTCTAAATATGAAATAGTTTCTGACCAGTTTTTAATAAAAGGAGTTTCGAAAGTATTTCATAGTCTCTTCTTGCCATTGTCTAATGGTACGACTTCAGTTTAGGTTTAGCCGACAAATTGCTGAATGGAGGGATGTACTTGACGTTATTCGGCGAGTACCTAAGGATCTATCTGATCGTTCGTTCAATTATTATATTATTCGCTTAGCTCTTTTTTAAATGACAAAATCGTAATTTATGAAGGATTATTATTTGGTCAATCACCAAAACACTTCGTAATGAATCCTTTAAAAAAGTAAGCGCTTTGATTTTTCCGTACATCAATATCTCAGATAGTTATTGTGTGAGTACAGACCAAAGAAGTGGAAGGTCGTAAGTTGATTTTTCTTAAATCGAGAGGGCTCCGAATACCTCAGTGAATTAGAGGTAAACGGAGAGGAGGTGATTAAATTTTGAAATTAAATTCGCCTTCAAGGTGCTCTTTTATCTGCATAACCTGGCGTACCAGGTGTGCCAGGGACTTAGTGCCCATCTTTTCCATTACACGGGAACGGTGAATTTCAACTGTGCGCTGGCTCAGGTTAATGTCAGCTGCAATCACCTTATTGGCTTTACCTTCAACTACATGATGCAGAACTTCACGCTCACGGTCTGTGAGGGTGGAGAGCCTGCGCAGAATTTCCTTGTGCTCAAGGAGTTCTTTTCTTTGTTGAGTATCCAGCTTCAGCGCATCGTTAATCAGGTCCAGAAGCTCCTGATCGCGGAAAGGCTTCTGAATAAAGTTCATGGCACCGTCTTTGATGGCCTGAACTGCCATTGGAACATCACCATGGCCAGTGATGAAAATGATTGGAAGAATGCAGTGCATTTCGTTGAGCTTGCTTTGAAGTTCAAGGCCGCTCATGCCTGGCATACGAATATCCAGCACAATACAGCCGGGCCGGTTTTCATCATAAACTTCAAGGAACTCAGCAGGAGAAGAAAAGGCTTCTACAGTCTGACCTACCGACTTCATCAGCATTTTCAGCGAGTCACGCACAGCCTCGTCATCATCGATGATAAATACGGTAGGTTCTTGCTTCATGTCCTGTTGCTGCATAATGACTCCACTGTGAGAAATTTGCCGTATAATTTGGTGTTTTCGCCATCAGGCTGGAAGTTGGGGTGATGCGGGAAAGCCATTATTAAAGCTCTTTGAGCATCAACTGTATCGCCCGGAAGGTTCACCGGAAGAAACACAGGTTGAAAAAGATTGCTTAAAGGCCGTGGAATTCGCTCTGTATTTTAGCAAATAGTTTAGCAGAGTATGATGCTGTTGCTTTATCAGGCAAACAAAAAAATCAACTCCGGCTTTCACTGGTGCTCTTTCAGCTCTTTTTAAAAGAGAAGTGGTTATTTTCGCAATTTTTGCAGAGTGGTACTTTCCACAGGCATCGATTTCTTCTGATTTTATTCCAGCATTCCCGCTGACTGCGTATGTTTACAGGTTATGTTACGCATATAAACATACACCTGAGTGAGGCACGTTATAATAGATGATATTTACTGTATTGTTATCAGGGATAATACGTTTATTACTGTGGTTTTGTGCGTAGTTGGGATTGTTTGTGAGTGTGTCGAAAATGAAAAAGACCTGCATTTCTACAGGCCTTCAGTTGGGTTTCAGCACATGCTCAAATGGCTCAGTGCGCTGATTGACTCAGGTTCAGAGGGGCAATCATATTTTCTGGCTTGAGAATTTCTTTCAGCTGCTCTTCAGTCAGCAGGCCTTCTTCAAGTACCAGGTCAACTACACGACGACCACTCTTTAGCGCAATTTTGGCAATACGGCTGGAGTTTTCATAGCCCAGGTATGGATTCAGGGCAGTTACCAGGCCAACGCTGTTGTCTACATAGCTCTGGCAAACTTCACGGTTTGCTGTAATGCCTTTGATGCACTTCTCGGTCAGCATGTTCATACCGCTGGCCAACTGTTGGATTGACTCCAGAATCTTGTAGACCAGAACCGGTTCAGCATAATTGAGCTGCAACTGGGCTGCTTCTGAAGCCAGAGTTACCACAAGGTCGTTACCAATCACGTGGAAGGCAATCTGGTTCATGGCTTCAGGAATAACCGGGTTTACTTTTCCTGGCATGATAGATGAACCTGGCTGCATTTCAGGCAGGTTGATCTCATTAAAACCACACAGCGGGCCACTGGATAGCAGCCTCAGGTCGTTGCTGATTTTGGACAGTTTAACCGCCAGACGCTTCAACGCGCTTGAGAAAATAACGAAAGCGCCCATATCAGAAGTGGCTTCAACCAGATCTCCAGCAAGAATCATTTCCTGGCCAGAAATTTCAGTGAGGTACTTAACGGCAAGTGGGGCATAACGGCTGTCAGCAGTGATGCCGGTACCGATAGCAGTACCACCGAGGTTAACCTCTCTGAGCAGGGCAGCCATTTCGCTGATTCGCTGAACGTCTTCACCTATCGTGGTGCTGAATGCTTTGAATTCCTGACCCAGTGTCATAGGTACAGCATCTTGAAGTTGGGTACGACCCATTTTCAGGATATCTTTGAACTCGTTTGCTTTCACATCCAGCGCATTTTTCAGAGACTTGATCGCTACCAGCAGAGTCTTGTGCTTGAGTACCATAGCCAGACGCATAGCGGTTGGGTATACGTCGTTGGTAGACTGTGCCATGTTGACGTGGGTGTTTGGGTGCAGGTACTGGTATTCACCACGACGGTGTCCCATCAGCTCCAGAGCACGGTTACAGATAACTTCGTTGGCATTCATGTTGGTGGAAGTACCAGCGCCACCCTGAATCATGTCAACCACAAACTGGTCGTGCAGACGTCCTTCGATGATTTCGTCGCAAGCATCAGAAATGGCTTCCGCTTTCTGTGCATCCAGCATACCCAGGTCACGGTTGGCCAGTGCGCAGGCCTTTTTCACCATGGCCAGTGCACGTGGAAGGTTCACGTAGTGGTTCAGCTGGACACCACTGATCTGGAAGTTCTCAACCGCACGTTGAGTCTGGATGCCATAGTAAACATTTTCCGGAACTGGTGCTTCACCCAGCAGGTCATGTTCGATTCGGTATTGGGTAAGATCTGTCATTATCTGTGCCTTACTTGCGCACTGGAAGAAACTATCAGCCTGCCAAGGATAAGCCTGTTCTGCTTAGTATAGGCAGGCGGTCTGAGATTAGTCTGTTCCTGTCCATAATTATCAGCAATAAGTGGTACTACCTAACTGAACAAAAGTTATCAGAAAATTAAAAAATTGATGATCTGTATCAATTTTGATCAGAGTGCTTAGTGAGCACTCATTGAATTTGAGGCTGAAGCATATGTCTGTTCATTACAGTATAGAATTTCAATATTGGCTCAGACTGTGGCTCTCCAATGGATATAGATCATGGTGCCTGTTTAAATAGTTGATCAAATGAAATCATATTTTCTGATGCATTGCTCAATCTCTCTTTTGCATTACAACGATGGTCGTAGACTATTACTCAAAAAGCCCTTCTGCCGTGCTTTTATTGGTACTTTCCCATCAATAGGAAATGTTTGATTTCATATGATGGACACTCATATGACATTCCATGCAAGACTTACGATTGCTGGATGTTAGCAGCACAACTTTTCGGTAATATGTTCAAAAAAACGTAGAACATGCGTCAATCTTTCATAAAAACAATGGGTTCTAAACAAATTTCCAATAAATGTGTTAGTCCCATTGGACGATGATTCCTCTTCCCTCAATCGTTTTAATCGGTGGCAGTGAAAGTAAGGCATTGTTGCCCGCTGCCATGAAAGTCTGTACTTGATATATCAGCACTGAATTCACTTTCTGACAGCAATATAAGCCTTCATTAAACGCCTTGAGCCGAAAGAGCTATTACTGGTTAACTCCCTGATCAGGTCAGCACTTTCCTAATAAAAAGATAAAGAGGAACAGGTGTTATGGATATTCGCGGACTAGGTTATATCACTGCAGAGTCAACAGACCTTGAACAATGGCGTCATTACGGAACTCAGGTTCTGGGTATGATGCTGACAGAAGACTCTGACGATAACACTCTCTATCTGAAAATGGATGACCGTAACTATCGAATTCTTGTGGAAAAGTCTGATCAGGATCGTTATGGCGTCAGTGGCTGGGAAGTTTCAGGCCCTGAAGCTTTCCTGGAAGCCATTAGTGATCTGGAAAAAGCCGATGTGCAGGTGGTTCACGGTACTTCGGAAGAAGCCAAAGCCCGTAAGGTTCAGGAGCTGATTAAATTCTCTGATCCTGATGGTAATCGTCATGAAATTTTCTGGGGACCTCAGCAGGACTTTGCCCGCTTTATTTCTCCTGTGGGTGTAAAAGAGTTTGTTTCTGAGGGGCTGGGTCTTGGGCATACCGTATTGCCTACACCCGCTTTTGACAAATGTCGTTCTTTTTATACCGATGTGCTCGGTTTTGGCCTCTCTGATCTGATGACCGTTCGCTTTACCGATGACCCTAATGAGCCGGAAAAACGTCTGCACTTTATGCACTGTAATAATGGGCGTCATCATTCTCTGGCGATTTTTGAAGCTCCGGTCCCCTCTGGCTGTGTACATATGATGCTGGAAGTCTGTGATATGGATGAAGTGGGCCGGGCATTGGACCGCATGGCTGCAAACGGTGTGAAGCTAACAGCCACGCTCGGTCGTCATACCAATGATGAAATGACTTCTTTCTACATGAAGACGCCCTCTGGCTTCGATATGGAGTATGGCTGTGGTGGCCGTGTTATGGACTGGGATAAGCATACGGCCTTTGAAAGTACTGTGGTCAGCCACTGGGGACACGACTTCAGTGTCGGCTTTAAATAAGGGATTTTTCCTGAATTATTGACCTGTGTTCATTGCCCACCACCCACTGCCCGAAAAGATAAAAGAATATGATTTTACGGTTAGCGGGCAAGGGGGAAGAACGCGTCACAATAAATACAACAAAAGGTGTACTTCATGGATAAACGCATGACCGCTGCAGATATTGTTGCAGAGCTGCAGGACGGTATGACCATCGGAATCGGTGGCTGGGGACCACGTCGCAAACCAATGGCTTTGATTCGCGAGATTCTTCGTTCAGACCTTAAAGATCTGACAGTTGTCGCTTATGGCGGCGCTGATGTGGGTATGCTCTGTGCAGCCGGTAAGGTGAAGAAGGTTGTTTTTGCGTTCGTTTCTCTTGATTTTATCCCACTTGAGCCCTACTTCCGCCAGGCCCGCCAAAAGGGTGAGATTGAAGTCATGGAGATCGATGAAGGGATGATGCTGCTGGGTCTGAGGGCTGCTGCCTGGGGATGCCCCTACATTCCTACCCGTATCGGACTGGGTACCGATGTCGTTCGTGTCAATCCAGAAATCAAGGTGATTGACAGTCCTTATGATGAAAAAGAGTGGGTTGCGATGCCTGCCTTGAAGCTGGATGTCTCTCTGCTGCACGCCGACTGTGCTGATGAACGTGGCGTATGTCAGATCAAGGGCTCTGACCATTACATGGACGACTGGTTTGCGCGGGCGGCACAGAAGACCTTTGTAAGCTGTGATGAGCTGGTGGATGCGGATTACTTCAATAACCCGGAAGAGTCTCGCTACGTATTCTGGGAACGCTCCATGACCAGTGGTGTATGTCTGCAGCCGGGCGGTGCTCATCCAACGTCGTGTGCACCGCTGTATGGTTTTGATGTTCCCCATTTCAAGGAATACAACGCTTCAGCAAAAGAAGGAGGCTTTGAGGCTTACTTCGAGAAATTCATCAGTAACAGCAACGAAGAAGAGTACCAGGCCAAAGTGGGTGGTCTGGAAGCGATCAAGCAACTGCCGTTGCCGGTTTATTAATTGAAGTCAGCCTTGAGCTGTTATGGAGAGTAGATTATGACGAATCCGGTCAATGACAGTGCAGCCTCTGAGTATTCACTCGCTGAGCTGATGATCTGTGCCGGGGCAGAAGCCTTCCGGAATGATGGTGAAGTACTGGCAACAGGCATTGGTTTGATTCCCCGTCTGGCTGCCAGTCTGGCCATGAAAACCTTTAATCCTGATCTGATGATGACCGATTCAGAGGCCTGGTTGCTTTCTGAACCCAATCCGGTTGGGAATCGTGAAGAGGGTTTCGTCCAGAAGAATGAAACCTGGATGGGGTTCTCCCGAATTTTTGATAATGTCTGGAGCAGCAAGCGCCATGCTATGGTCGGCCCTACCCAGATTGACCGCTATGGTCAGGCCAACATTTCTGCACTGGGTGGCACCTATGAGCAACCAAAAGTACAGATGCTGGGCGTTCGTGGCTTTCCCGGTAACTCCATCAGTCACGCCAATAGCTTCTTTGTACCCAGTCACAATAAACGTGTCTTTGTAGAGGGCGAATGTGACGTAGTGGCGTCCATTGGTTACAACCCACAAAGGCTGCCTAAAGGTTACTCACTGGATGACATTGATATACGACTGGTGATTACCGATCTCTGCGTGATGGACTGGAATGGTCCGGATCATCAGCTTCGTCTGGTTAGTACCCATCCTGGTGTCTCAGTAGAACAGGTTCTGGAAAATACCGGCTTTGAAGTCATTGTTGATGGAGACATTCCGGTGACTGCAGCGCCTACCCAGGCGCAGCTTGACGTTATCAGACAGCTTGACCCACACAACCTCAGGGCCAGACAGCTCAAGGACAATCCACCCGGAGATCGTCGTCAGTAAAGCGTACTTCGCTCTTCATTGGGCGGAGTATTAAACGGTAGTGGGAAAGAATAAGAAGTATAAGAGGAAGCCAGGCGATGACAGATATCAATTCCGAAGAAACCAGCAGCCAGGATGTCGTTCTGTACGAATTTCGTGATGGTGTGGCCATTGTCACCATGAACCGTCCTGAATATAACAATGCCCAGAACTCAAAGATGACCTATGCGCTGGATGCGGCTTTTAAGCGCGCCAGTGATGATGACGACGTTAAGGTGATTGTTCTGGCCGGTGCTGGCAAGCACTTTTCTGCCGGTCATGATATCGGTACTCCCGGTCGGGACGTGGATAAGACATTTGATCGTGCCAGCCTCTGGTATGACCACACCAATAAGCCCGGTGGTGAGTTTCTCTATGCCCGTGAGCACGAAGTGTATCTGGGTATGTGTCGTCGCTGGCGGGAAATTCCAAAACCAACCATTGCCATGGTTCAGGGCGCCTGTATTGCTGGCGGCTTGATGCTTGCCTGGGTCTGCGATTTGATTATTGCGTCTGATGACTCTTTTTATGCTGATCCTGTTGTTCGTATGGGTATTCCCGGAGTGGAGTATTTTGCCCATGCCCATGAATTGAACCCGAGAATTGCCAAAGAGTTCCTCTTTCTTGGAGAGCGGATGCCTGCCGAGCGCGCCTATCAGATGGGCATGCTCAATCGAATTGTGAGTCGTGCAGATCTGGAAGAGGAAACCCTCGCTATTGCCGGGCGTATTGCAAAAATGCCTCGCCTTGGGCTGCAGCTAACCAAGCAGGCCGTAAATAATGCAGAGGACCTGATGGGTAAACGAACGACCATGGACATGGTGTTTGGTCTTCATCATTTTGCCCACTCTCATAATGATCTGGTTTCTGGAGATCGGCTGGCTGGCTTTGATGGCAAGTCCATGGCCGCTTCACAAAAAGAGACAGAGAAAAAGAAGGCGGAAGCATAATGGAAACCCGTCTGACGAAATTATTAGGCTGCCAGTATCCGGTTATTCAGACCGCAATGGGCTGGGTTGCTGACCCGAAACTGGTTGCAGCCACGTGTAATGCCGGAGGCTTCGGTTTTCTGGCTGGAGCGACCATTCCACCTGAAGAGATGGAAGCGGCCATTCTGGCAACCAAAGAGCTGACGGACAAGCCTTTTGGTGTGAACTTTCATATGTATCAGGCCAATGCGGCTGAAATTGTCGACATGGTGGTGCGTCATGGCGTCAGAGCCGTCAGCTACAGCCGTTCGCCTGGTAAGAAAATGGTGGCTCAGCTAAAGGATGCAGGTGTCGTGTGTATTCCGACCGTTGGGGCTCTCAAGCATGCCATCAAAGCGGTAGAGATGGGGGCTGATGCGGTCACGGTTCAGGGTGGTGAAGGTGGTGGTCACACTGGATCGGTACCGACCTCCATCCTGTTACCCCAAGTGGTTGATGCGCTGGATGTACCGGTTGTTGCGGCGGGTGGCTTTAAGGATGGAAAAGGCTTGATCTCAGCCCTTGTCTACGGGGCAGAAGGCATTGCCATGGGAACCCGCTTTTTGATGACCAAAGACAGTCCCGTGCCGGCAGCCACACTCGATCGTTATGTAAAAACCAGCAATCCGGGCAGCATTATTGTCAGTAAGGCCATTGATGGTATGCCTCAGCGAATGATCACCAATGAATTCCTGGCTGAGCTGGAAAAGGCCGGGGCTCTGAAAAAATTGATTCTGGCGATCAAAAATGGTCTGGCGTTCAGAAAATACACGGGCATGTCCGTGGTCAGCCTGTTGAAAACGGCCCTGCAAATGAGAGGGGAAGGCCAGATGACCGCAGCGCAGACCATTATGGCGGCCAATGCGCCAATGGTGATTCAGAAGGCCATGGTGGATGGGCGGCCGAGTGAAGGCGTATTGCCGGCCGGACAGGTAGCTGGAGCTATTGACAGTCTGCTGAGCTGTGAAGAGCTGATTCAGGAAATCATGCAGGAAGCCCGGCAGCAAATGGCCAGGCTGAACAGCCTGGAAAAAGTTAAGGCTGTTGAGCCAGCGTAAAGCGCTTCAGCGTAGGTCGGCTCTCAGTCTGGAGCCGACAAGTGATTGCAGTCTATATCGTCGGCTCTCGTCAGGAACCGGCCTACATTGAGATAAGAATAATGAGCAAACCATTTAATGTATCCATCGAGCAGGGGGTTGCAGAACTCATTTTTGATCACCCGCCTGTCAATGCATTTACCAGTCAGGGCTGGGCTGATATTGCCACTGAGATAGAAGCGCTGGGCAAAAACGACGAAGTGCGTGCGATTATCATCGGTGCCAAAGGTCGGGGCTTCTGTGCCGGTGTTGATATTAAAGAGCTGGCAGAAGATGGAAGCCTGATCGTTAAAGTGAACAAGGGTAACTATGACACCTTTGAAGCGATCCATTTGAATCCCAAACCGGTCATTGTGGCGGTTCATGGCTTTGTTCTTGGTGGTGGTATCGGTATCTCCGGCGCGGCTGACATCATTGTTGCTTCAGAGTGTGCACGCTTTGGTGTGCCGGAAGTCGACCGTGGAGCCATGGGTGGTGGTGCCCATTTGCAGAGAATGTTCCCGGTTCAGAAAGTGCGCTACATGTATTTTACCGGTGACATGATTGATGCCCAGGAAGCTTATCGACTTGGGGCTGTGGAGCGGGTTGTCCCAAAAGATCAGCTGTTGGATACCGCTCGTGAAATAGCGATCAAGATTGCGGCCAAAAGTCCAAAAATGATCAAGCTGGCAAAAGAAGCGCTGACCGGCATTGAAGATGGCAGCCTTGAAGCGAAATATCGCTGGGAACAGGGTTTTACTCTGGAGGCTTATACCTCTCCGGACTCTCAGGAGGCCAGAGACTCATTTGTTGAAAAACGAGATGCATTGTTCTCGTCAAAAGACGCAAACGCTAAGGAAGCCACGGAGGCGTAATATGGATCTTAGTTATACCGACAGTCAAAACGCCTTCCGTCACGAAGTGCGCAACTGGCTGGCTCAAAATGTACCTGCGCAGCCTCTGCAATCCTTTGATACGGAAGAAGGCTTTCGTCAGCACCGCGAGTGGGAAGCCCAGCTGAATGATGGACGCTGGGGCATGGTGACCTGGCCAGAAGCTCTCGGAGGCCGTGGCTGTGACCTGATTGAGTGGCTGATTTTTGAAGAAGAGTATTACCGTTCCGGCGCACCAGCGAGGGTTAATCAGAACGGTATCTTCCTTCTTGGCCCAACGTTGATGGAGTTTGGTACAGAAGAGCAGAAGGCTCGCTTCCTGCCAAAGATGGCTACTGGTGAAGAGGTTTGGGCCCAGGGCTGGTCTGAGCCCGGTGCAGGCTCAGATATGGCGGCCATTCGCTCAAAGGCCGAGCGGGTAGGCGACCATTATGTCATTAATGGCCAGAAAACCTGGTCGACCCGGGCAGTGTGGGCTGACTGGACCTTCGGTATTTTTCGTACCGATCCTGAATCCAGTCGTCACAAAGGGCTGACTTTTATTCTTGTGCCTCTGGACGCAGAAGGCGTCACTGTACGCCCAATTCCACAGCTGGATGGCTTGCCAGGGTTTGCTGAAATCTTCTTTGACAACGTTAAAGTTCCGGTGGAAAACGTTCTGGGTGGTGAAGGCATGGGCTGGCATGTAGCCATGTCCACTGCCGGCTTTGAGCGTGGCCTGATGCTTCGTTCTCCTGCCCGTTTCCAGGAGACGGCCCGTCGACTGGTTGAGCTTTACAAGGCTAACCGTGACGTTGCAGATATTGACCCTGCTGTTGGCGATGCGGTGATGAAAGCCTGGATGGACGCTGAAGCTTATACCCTGAATACCTACATGACCGCATCCCGGTTGGTACAGGGTGGAAAGATTGGCCCTGAGTCATCAACCAATAAGATTTTCTGGTCAGAACTGGATCAGAAAATGCATGAAACCGCCATGAGTATTCTGGGGGCACGAGCCGAACTCTGGCCTCATGCCCCAGCCGCAGGCGAGGTGGGTAAATGGCTGGATGGTTTCCTGTTTTCACAGGCCGGCCCGATTTATGCCGGTACCAACGAAATTCAACGTAATATCATTGCCGAGCGTATGCTGGGCATGCCCAGAGCGTGAGGGTGCAGCAATGAATTTTACTTTTACTGAAGATCAACTGATGTTTCACGACAGTGTGAAGTCATTTTTGACTAATGAAGTCACACCGGAAAAAATTCGTGAGCTCTGGGAAAGCGATACTGGTCGATCCAGTGAGTTATGGACTCAGCTGGCTGAACTCGGCCTGACCGCGATGACCGTGCCTGAGGCTTTTGGTGGCCTTGGCATGAATGAACTGGACTTTGTGCTGCTGGCTGAAGAGTGCGGTTATACCGCTTTGCCAGAAGCCCTTGTTGAAACGGTGATGGTTGCAGTTCCACTAATAAGCAGCCTGGGCGATGAACAGGCTGAGTTTAAAGAGACCTGGTTGAGCCGAATTGCTACTGGCGAGGCTCGTGTCGCTGTTGGCCATCCTGATAATCCTCTGGTTCCCGATGCTCATGTAGCGGACCTTCTGATTCTTGCCAATGGCGATGAGGTGCACGCGCTGTCCCAGGCACAGGTTCAGCTGACAGAAAATCCGTCTGTTGACCCCAGTCGTAAACTGTTTGCGGTTGAGTGGACACCATCCACTGAAACTCTTATTTCAGGAGCTGGGATTGCTGATGGCACCGCCGGAAAACAGTTATGGCAGGATGCCTTGGATCGTGGCGCACTGGCGGTTGCTGCACAGCAGCTGGGACTGGCCAGAAAAATGGTGGATCTGTCGGTTGATTACACCTTTGAGCGCAAACAGTTTGGCAAGCCCATTGGTTCATTTCAGGCAGTGAAGCATCTGATGTCCAACGTGGCAGTGCAGATTGAGTTTGCCAAGTCACCCCTCTATAAAGCAGCTTACTCGGTTGCTTATGGCTTAAACAGCCGCGCTAAAGACGTATCTCATGCCCGTCTGGTGACCACCGATGCAGCCATGCTCGGGGCGAAAAATGGTATCCAGTCTCATGGTGCCATGGGGTATACCTGGGAAGTCGATCTGCAGATCTTTATGAAGCGGGCCTGGTCTCTGGCTTCTTCTTACGGAACACAGGGTTTCCATAAGCAGCGTATTAAGCAGTTTATATTGGCTGACGAAGCTCAGCTGGGTGCTGGAAGTACTTTCGCATAGGCTCCGAGGGGATAAGAATAATGCCAGAAGCGTATATTGTTGATGCTGTCCGCTCTCCAACGGGGCGGCGTAAAGGTGGTTTAGCTCATGTGCACGGAGCTGATCTTGGCGCTCATGTGTTAAAGGCCATCGTCGACCGTAACGGTATTCCGGATAATGAATACGACGATGTTATTTTTGGTTGTGTCGATACCATTGGCCCTCTGGCGGGGGATATTGCCCGCACAGCCTGGCTGGCAGCGAGCTTGTCTGAAGAGGTTCCCGGAACCACCATTGACCGTCAGTGTGGTTCTTCTCAACAGGCGGTTCATTTTGCTGCCCAGGCTGTTATGAGTGGAACGCAGGATGTGGTGATTGCCGGTGGTGTTCAGACCATGACCCAGATTCCCATCTCTTCAGCGATGATGGCAGCGGAACCCCTGGGATTTACTGACCCTTTCTCAGGATCAAAAGGCTGGGTTGAACGCTATGGCGCTGAGCCGCCCACGCAGTTCAAGTCTGCCCAGATGATTGCTGACCATTGGGGTTTTTCAAGGGAAGATCTGGAGCGTTACTCTCTGGAGTCCCATCGACGTGCACTTCAGGCAATTGAAGAGCAGCGCTTCAGTCGAGAGATTGTACCGATGGAAGGTGTGTCTGTTGATGAAACGCCTCGACAGTCCACTCTGGAGAAAATGGCTGAACTGGATTACCTGTTTGGTTGTGAAAAAGTCACTGCCGGTGTGTCGAGCCAGACCTGTGATGGTTCTTCTGCCGTTCTGATTGTCTCAGAGGCAGCTCTGAAGAAATACAATCTGACACCTCGAGCTCGAATTCATCATATGAGTGTTCGTGCCGCTGATCCTATCTGGATGTTAACGGCTCCAATTCCTGCTACTGAGTATGCATTGAAAAAGGCGGGCATGACGCTGGATCAGATTGACCTGGTGGAAATCAATGAAGCGTTTGCCTCTGTTGCCATGGCGTGGTTGAAAGAGACTGGCTACGACCATCAGAAAACAAACGTCAATGGTGGTGCAATTGCCCTTGGACACCCTCTTGGAGCGACCGGTACCAAGCTGATGACCTCGTTGCTGCATGAACTGGAACGTACTGGTGGTCGGTTTGGTCTGCAAACCATGTGTGAAGGCGGTGGTCAGGCGAACGTCACTATTATTGAGCGGCTGTAAAAAGAATAATAACAGGGGATTAAATGATGGCCATTTGTGAAAACCGTGTTGTGATTGTCACCGGAGCCGGTGGTGGTCTTGGCAGGGCCTATGCACTGGGTTTTGCCGCCGAAGGCGCCAAGGTTATTGTTAATGATATTAATGAGAAAGCGGCATCGGATGTCGTTGAGACCATTAAAGAAGCTGGTGGCGACGCGGTGGTTAATACCAATGATATCACCGACTATGAAGAGTCTGCCCTGATTGTGAAGCAGGCCATCGATGCGTTTGGTGATCTGCATGTGGTTGTGAATAATGCCGGAATCTGTCGTGACCGTATGTTTGCCAGCCTGTTAGAATCCGACTGGGATGCTGTGATGGCGGTTCACCTGAAGGGACATTTCTGTATTGCCAGTCATGCGGTTAAATACTGGCGTGAGCAGTCTAAAGGCGGTAAAGCCGTCAGTGCCCGTATCATTAACACCAGCTCCGGTGCTGGCCTTCAGGGTTCCATTGGTCAGTCAAACTACGCTGCAGCAAAAGGTGGTATTGTCTCCCTGACGCTGGTTCAGGCGGCTGAGCTAGCTCGTTACGGCATTACTTCAAATGGTCTGGCTCCAGCTGCACGCACCGGCATGACTGAGGACGTTTTTGCTGATGTGATGAAAAAGCCTGAAGATGGCTTCGACTTCTTTGCTCCGGAAAATGTGGCTCCCCTGGTGGTCTGGCTGGGTTCAGAACAGAGTTCCAATGTGACCGGTAAGCTCTTTGAAGTGGAAGGTGGCAAGATCTCGATTGCTGATGGCTGGCGTCGTGGCCCCGAAAAAGACAAGGGTGCACGCTGGGAACCATCAGAAGTTGGCAATGCAGTTGCCGAGCTGGTGGCTCAAGCTGTGCCTGCCCAGAAGGTATACGGCACCTGATGCTGGACGAGCCTGTATTCAGCAGGCATCATCAAATGCAGGCAGTTCCGATGTGCCGTTATGGCACAGGGAGTATTGGTCATGCCTGCATGATAACCGCCTGTATTTATCATGAAAGCAGCCTACCATTGAGCCCATGCTCATCATCATAAACACTTTCTTTCAATGTAGAAAATAGCTGTTGGCTAACAACCTCGACCTTTTTATTAAAGGAGTGAGGGCTATTTTTCTGTTTCTCTCTACCTGGGTTGAGCCTTTTTGACAGATCACGCAGGCACTTGCTGTTATCTGAGTCATTTTCCTTGTCAAGTACATGGGCTAACGATCTTAAAAACGCAGATACATGCAAAGCAGTTTCACTGCTGGTCGTAATATTTAGTTTGATTATTGCCGTTGAAAGATCCATAAAATTCTGAGCTCTGGTTTTCTGTTTCCACTGACTCAGCATTGGCTGGATATCTTTATATTCATAAAGGCACTGTGATAAGCCATGGAAAAAGCACTGCCTCGCCTGCTCAAGGTTATAAGTCAGGTAGAAAGTCCACCCAGCACTGTGCTGCAACCATGAATCTTCTGGGTATGCTTTAATGGCCTGGTGAGCTTGCTGTTGAGCTTCCTTTTTACGCGTTTTTCCCGAAAACAAACTGATATCATTATTTATATCCTGAAGATCTTGAAAATACCGTCTGGCACTTTTGACAACCAAACCATCACCTGAAGTACTACTACTCGGTAACTCCATTACAGGCATTATTACTTTGGAAAGAGGGGAGGGGGCTCTTCGACTTTCCCCAATACTGATGATCTCTGCAGAGGCAGTTGAAACATAATCCGCAGCCGGTTTGTGTTTGATAACCTGACCTACGCCCTGTAGTTTGGTTGGGGATAAATCCTGGGTTGTATTGCTATGTGGTTTTTTTTTCTTTTTCCTGTTTTTGGGTTTTTTTGATACGTGAGTGGAAGTAGGCTTTTCGCCGAGAAAAATGAGCAATTGGTCTATGTCTTCTGGAGTTTCAAGCGTTTGGGGAGACTGATCCAATGGTTGCGAAGGTGTCACTCCAGTTTCTCCTACAGTTGGAGAAAGATGGCTGTCAGAAGATTTTTTTAATGTCAGGGTCCAAAATGCCTTACGCTCAAAATACTGTACTTTTATTGGGATATTTGCCTTCTGATAGAAAGCCATGGCTTGAAGGCAAACTTCATACATTCGGTCATATCGACCACACTGTTCCAGGCAATGAAAAAGGGATTCATAAACCGGAGTTTCCTGAGGGAGATCATTCAACATTAACTCATACAGAGCAATAGCTTCCTGCCAGTCCTTCCGCGTTTCAGAAAGGTTGGCCAGAACGGATACCTTCAATAAATTTGCCTGGTCTTCACAGGTTGTCATCTGAAAGATCTCGTATGCCTCCAAAATATCATTGAACTCATTAGCTGAACAGCCATCATTGATCGCCCGACATGACAACAGATACAGAGCACTGAGGCAACGAGGTAAGTACGGTTCATTGTCAGGGAACGGAGAGTCTTGGTTATTAATCAAATAATGGTGATAGTTACGAATTTTCTGTAGTACTTCACTAATGACATAGACTTCATTTAAGAGTAATGAGTGGCATAGTTGATCGATTTTATTAAATTCAGGATTGCCTTCTTCACTGACGTGATTGAGCAAAAGACGCTTTAAACGATCTCTCTGATACTGATCAGCCATCAACTTATATTGTTCCATTAGCTGTTGAACAACGCTTTTCGGATCCAAAATAAGCAGATCCAGCTGTCGGCCAATCAGATTATCCAGAAACAGCTGACTTATTGCTGCTAAACAGACGGAATTCGTAAACACGGTCGCGTCAAAAACATTCAGACTGCTGCTGTTTTTAGGGACTTTCAAGCGGTGGACCATTTCTAACAGAATACTGCAGGAATGCATGCTCATGCAGTGATATCGACCTTCTCTAATGTTTCCCATCTCTCCTGCCAGGAGAGTCATTAGCAGAGTCTGAGTAATATAAGGGTTTCGATAGCTCTCCAGGATCTCCAGGGCCTGATTGATGATTTTGTAAGAATCAGGGGGGATAGAACTTGGGAGACCTCCATCTTTAAATAGATTGATATAAACCATTGCACAAGAATATAAATTTTCTGCGTACTCGCGCTCCTTTTCCCGGATTTTTCGAACGCTTATGGCTTTATCTGGTTTCATTGCCTGCCTTTCAAGGGCATTGAGCAAGTAGTTGTTCTCGACCGTGTGTGGAGTGATGTATTTTACAGTTTGGCTCATCTTCGCTTGGCCTTTTTCAATATAACACAGCAGCCAGGCACCCTTATTCTTCACCTGTTCTTCATTGTAAGTCGGTTTTACACTCACTTTCGAGCCCAAAGCAGGGGAATAACTTGACAATTGAGTTGAATCCACAATCGTATCTCACAGCGCTGCTAACTGATTGCATAAGCAGCTCCTTTGATAATTTCTGAAAAGGTGTTCACCAGAGCAGAGCATTGGTTTATGTCATCACCCGCCGATAACAAAGCTAGGAGAATATCTAAATATTTTATTGGTTTAGATGCTTCCAAGCCCTCAGGGTATCATCTAATGTTGTTCTTCATATTCATAATTCTACTTGTAATAAATAGTCGATCAGATGTTTTCGCTCAATACAGATGATGTAGTTGGTATGACCATAACTGAATAAGAATGTTACATGTTCTTTATGAAATTTTATTATGTTGCCAAAGCTTAAAAGTAGAACTGATAGAATCATTTCTTTCAGTTACAGATCCTGGTTGGTGTCACACCCCAAAAGGAATTCCATGTAGGGCGCTACACCTATATCAGTCATAAACCATGCGAGCTGGCTCTGCAAACATGGTTATCATCATGATTAAACAGCTAAGGCAATCGTAAGGTTCTACCCCAAGAGGTCTCTGGAACAGAGCGGCAGCGTATAATTAGACTTTGATGAATAAATTGTTGACCCTGTTAGAAATAATGAATTTTGATGGGTGTAAAATAGAGCTTAAACAGTTTTTTGATCTGGTTGCTAAGGAATCCATGAATTTATTGGTTACGTACTTATAAGAAAGCTAGCCTGATTCTTTTGAAATAGGGAATGTTTGATCATATATCCATACTGGGGTCTATTCGGCCACAGTTTGTTTTGTTGGATGCTTAGCTGTTATAAGGCAGATTATGATGAGAATCCGCCTTATGTCTGTAATTGGGGGATGGCATGGTTTCTTTTTATTTAAAACTGGATACAAGAGCGTGTCAGTTCCTTCGTTTTGCATGCCTCTCTCGGTTTTCCAATTTCTCCCGCTCGCTTTTTCTGATCATCACATAAAGTGCTCCAGAGCCTCCGTGGACTTTTAATGCACTGTGAAAAGCCAGCACCGCCTCCATCTGGGGTAGCCAGGTATAGAGATAACTTTTCAGCATGGCAGGAGGGTTGCTTTTCTCACCACGCCCGTGAGCGATTAATACGGTCCGCAGCTCGTGTTCACGGCAATCGTTGATAAACTGGAAAACGTGATCGCGTGCCTCCCGGGCGGTTTTGTGGTGGAGATCGAGTCGTGCCTCAATGTCATATTTACCCAGGCGAAGTTTTTTGAAGACGCCTTCCTGCACGCCATCCCGCTTCCATACCAGAAAGTCATGAGGTTTGACCATCTTCGGGTTGAGTAGGGAGAGAAAATTAGGATCGGTAAAGGTGTCTTCTGCAGCGGCCTTGCGAATCTCCTGACCAGGCGTAACCTGCTGAACTTTCTGAATATTCGCCGTTGCCTTCTTTTTTAATGGGTTTACCCCTTCCATCTCTTTCAGAAAAGCAGAGATGTCATCATTGTCTGTTGCGTTGCTCATAGTCGGATAACTGACCAAGTGGACGGAGATCATAGCAGTTTTACCGCTTTTTTGATGCCTGTATTGTAATTACATTGATGACTGTTTTGGTCGTAAAGAATAAGCGATGCATCTGGCTTTTCAATGGAAGAAGAGAAGGTGTCCTCTATTGGACGAAGTATGTTTACTAAGGCTGAGGCATTCATCCTTTAGCTATTGAAAGTGAATGCAGGCTCTGCTGCGAGTCTCATTACGTAGCCAACTTTTATTATGCCGGTTGCAACAATAATAACGAGTGGGCGATCACCTGCTCGGTGATGGTTAGATGAAGTTGATGATGAAGAAAGTAGGCCAATAGAATAGCGAGTAATATTGCACCCGATGATAATGCGATGAGCACGTTTCCGAGGTTAAAGAACAGTTGGGTTTTATTTGCCGCCTCACCTTTTTTGATGTGTTTCAAAGTGTTTTTCATATTGGGCAACTCATCAACATAAACATGCATTTATTATGAATTTTGTAAGATCTGTATTGGATGCATCTTATTGATTTGTCATATTTTCCAGTGTTAATAGACAGGGTTTCTGGAAACCGAGATCGGATGTTTTTTATTCACCTCCCCCGGAAAATTATGGATATTTCATTAAAATCAATGAGATGTGGTTTTTGAGTAGCCATTGCTCGTTCTTTATTGATGTGCGACTTGCAACTGGAACCGGTCAAGAGAAGCGGCCCCAATAATTGGTTGCAGTATTCTGGTGAGGAAAAAATAACCAGCTAGACTTTTCTGCTTGTTTTTGAGCTAACCGTCTGGTTTCTGGTATGCGCTTTTTCCTGCAACACCGTACGATCATTATTATCTGCTCTGGAGCTGTTGCCGAGTGGCTGGAGTTTTCTGCCTACCTCTATCTGGCACCAAGACTGGCAGAGTTGTTTTTTCCTGAGCAGGATCCCTCCACTGCGCTGATCTCGGTTTTTGGTCTGTTTGCCATTGCGTACCTTACCCGGCCAATAGGTGGTTTCATTTTTGGGTATGTCGGTGATCGCTATGGCAGGCGGCTGGCACTGACGCTGTCTGTCCTGATCATGGCGCTTGCCACCACTGGTATTGGGGTTCTGCCAACCTGGAACAGTATTGGTTTGATGGCACCACTGTTACTGTTGATCTGCAGAATACTCCAGGGAGGAGCTATTGCCGGAGAGTTTACCAATGCTGCAGTCTTTATGATTGAACAGGGGAAAGGGAACCCTTACCTTGCCGGCTCCTGGGCTAACTGGGGAGCTAACCTGGGTGTGGCCATGGGAGCACTGATAACGGCACTGGTCAGCCTGCCCGGTATGCCGGACTGGGCCTGGAGAATACCCTTTCTGCTGAGTTGTATCACGAGTCTACTGGCACTGTGGATTCGTTGTCGCATTCAAGAGTCTCCGGCATTTCAACCGACCGCTGCCAGAGAACTTACCCCTTATCGTGTGCTCAAAGAATTGGCTTTACGGTATAAAGGCAGCTGTCTGGCCGTTGTTCTGGTGGGGGCGTTTGTCGGGGTTTCTCTTTATACCGGGAATATGTTCTGGTGCAGTTACGTTGTCAGTAATGGCTTTTTTTCTCAGAGCCAGGCAAACGTTATTGCCTCAGTCGATATGGGGGTTGAGTTTATTGCGTTGCCTGTAATGGCGGTTCTGGCCTTTAGGGTGGGTGCCAAACCTATTATGTTGTTAGGCCTGTTAGTCACGTTACTGGGAGCTTACCTGAATTTTTATATGGCACAACGGGGCGTTACTCATATCAGCATGTTGACCATGGTTCTGTTTGCTTTGGGAGTGGCAACATTTGAGGCTCCCATGTTCAAACTCCTTTTTGATCTGTTCCCTGCCCAGATTCGCTGTACAGGTATTGCCTTGCCCTGGGCTATTGGACTGAGCCTGTTTTCCAGCCCCTCCCCGATGGTGGCTCAATGGTTGAGTGGTTATTATGGCTGGTCAGGTGGCGTGCTGTGTATTGCTCTGGTGAGTATCACTGCACTTTTTGCCATTATGATTCATACAAAACACAACAAAAAGCTTAGGGCCTTTAGCATCTTCTGATACTCCGCTGTTGTTGTATAACCCGTGGCTGAGTATCAGAAGCTGACTGGAAGGTTAATGACTAAAGCAGTGCGACCAGTCTTTCCAGACTGGTTCAAGCCCTTTGGCCCGAATAGCCTCCGCGACCGCTTCCGGACGGCGGTTGTCGTCGATAGTGAACTGCTCCAGATCTTCATTGCCCAGAATATTGTCATCCGCATATCCACCAGGGTGTGTGCTTGAGTAGGCACTCATGGTAGTGATGTCAAGGGGCAGGACATTATCCCGAAACTTTTCCGATTCGCGTGTGGATAGGGAGAGCTCCGCTTCAGGTTTGAACAGACGGTAAGCACAAATCAGTTGAACCAGCTGTCGGTCAGAGATAACGGACACCGGCTGAAACTCACCTTCACAGGGGCGCAGACGAGGGAAGGAAATTGAGTAGCGAGTTCGCCAGTAGGTCTTCTCCAGGTAATCCAGATGAGCCGCCACCATGGCAGAGTCGGTCCGCCAGTCTTCCAGGCCAATCAAGGCGCCAACACCAATCTTGTCGATGCCCGCCCGCCCCAGTCTGTCAGCAGTTTCGAGGCGGTAATTGAAATCCATTTTGCTGCCACGGAGATGGTATTTCTCGTAGGCTGACCGGTGATAGGTTTCCTGGTAAACCAGAACCGCATCCAGGCCTGCTTCCATCAGGGATTCATAATCTTCCTGATCCAGAGGTTGAACCTCAATGCTGATATGAGAGAAGTGTGGTCTTAGCCGTTCAATCACAGACTTTATGTAGCTGACACCTACTGTTCCGGGGGCTTCTCCAGTAACCAGCAAAATATGGTCAAAGCCCATTTTTTTGATGGCAGCCACTTCCCGGTCAAGCTCTTCCATCTTCAGGGTTTTTCTGCGGATTTTGTTGTCCAGGCTGAAACCGCAATACGTGCAGATATTGGTGCACTTATTGGAGAGGTAGAGTGGAATATAGAGCTGCAGAGTATTACCAAACCGTTGCCGGGTCAGATGCATGCTCTTCTGCGCCATGGCCTCCAGGTAAGGCTCTGCAGCAGGGGATATCAGCGCCAGAAACTGCTCATGGTTCAGTCTGCTACTCTGCAGGGCATTTTCTACATCCACAGCAGTTTTGCTGTGGATGGATATTTTCATCTCGTCCCAATGGATCTGATTAAAACGGTCAAGAAATGTCATTCCTAAAAGTCGTCCAGAAAGGCCGTTAAAGGGCTGCTGGCCTGAGCCTGCAGAGAGCGTCCGCCAAGACCAGCCTTGTAAGCCCTGCGACCGGCAATGACCGCGTCTTTAAAGGCAATAGCCATCTCAACCGGATCACGGGCAACGGCGATGGCAGAATTGACCAGAACGGCATCAGCGCCCATCTCCATGGCAAATGCTGCGTCAGAAGGGCTGCCAATACCTGCATCAACCACCACCGGTACCGAGCTTTGCTCAATAATAATCTGTATAAACTCTTTGGTCTTCAGACCCAGGTTACTGCCAATGGGTGAGCCAAGGGGCATGACGGCAGCAACACCCACCTCTTCAAGGCGTTTGCAGAGAACGGGGTCTGCATGAACATAAGGCATGACGGCAAAACCCATCGCACTTAATGTTTCGCAGGCTTTCAGGGTTTCAATCGGGTCTGGCAGAAGATACTTGGGGTCTGGATGAATTTCGATTTTGACGAAATGGGTGCCGAGCGCCTCTCTGGCAAGCTGGGCTGCGTATATCGCTTCATCCGCATTACGGGCCCCCGAGGTGTTTGGCAGCAGGTTCAGGTTATGCTTCAGGAGGGGAGCGAGGATGTTATCCTGCTGCTCATTCAGGTCAACCCGCTTGAGCGCCATGGTGACCAGCTCACTGCCGGAGGCAATGATGGCATCTGTCATTAATTGGCTGTTACTGAACTTTCCCGTTCCGGTAAACAGTCGTGAAGAAAAGGTTTTATCCGCAATTTTCAGCATGCCAGCCTTACGTTCTTTAAAGAGCTTCGGTTAATGTCTGGTCCAACCAACAGTAGAGGTTTAGCCGCCTGCCGTTGCTTTTATCAGCGTAATGTTGTCCCCGTCATTCAGCAGATAGGATCCCCACTGGGATCGGCTGATGATTTTCTGTTGATCGCAAGGGCTACCCCTTTTTCAAGGTGGTTCAGTTGCTTTAACAGTGCATCAATACTGAGAGGGGGCTCCACTACCATCGGCTGATTATTTACATTGATCTGCATGGTTAATACCAATCGAACTTTCTAACTACGCTATTGCGCTGGTGAAATGAACGCCAGCCCTGCGTTGGAACTCCTCGCAATAGTCCTGCTATTACTCGTCATTCCGCCTTGTTCTGACGTCCATATCTCCATGCTCAGTACGGTAGTTAAAAGCACGATTGGTATAATTTGGCGCCAGTCCTTTTTAAGTTGGCAAGATTCTAAAGAAACAGGGCGGTGTTTGACAAATGATCTGGGGCAGGTTTGAAGTGTAAAAAACAAATAGTTGTCATCTTATTAATTATTGGCGGATACAGCCCTATCCAAGGCAGGGTTCAGCCGTTAGAATTGAGCGTTTCTTTTCTGTAGCTCATCTGTTTTGGAAACCCCATGGAGAATCTGGATAACACGCTTGATAAGCTGGTGGCCAGCGCACTCAGTGCCGTTGAAGCCGTTGCTGACGCCTCAGGTTTGGACGAGATCCGCGTCCAGTTCCTTGGTAAGAAAGGCGAGCTGACCTCTTTGCTCAAGGCCCTTGGCCAGCTCTCCCCTGAAGAGCGACCAAAAGCGGGTGGGCTGATAAACAAGGGTAAGCAGCAGGTTCAGGACGCGATCAACCAAAAGAAAGCGTTGCTGGATCAGCGGGCTCTGGATACAAAACTGGCCAGTGAGGCCATTGATGTGTCACTGGCCGGACGTGGTCAGGAACTGGGCACCATTCACCCAATCACTCGCACCATGGAACGGATTACCGACTATTTCGGACGTATCGGTTTTACCGTGGAGCAGGGACCTGAAATCGAAGATGACTACCACAACTTCGAAGCCCTGAATATTCCTGGTCACCATCCGGCCCGTGCCATGCACGATACCTTCTATTTCGACGATACCACCGTACTGAGAACCCATACCTCACCGGTTCAGGTTCGTACCATGGAGCGTTTCGTCAAAAATAATGAAAACCCGCCTATTGCCATTGTCTGCCCGGGTAAGGTTTATCGCTGCGATTCTGACCAGACTCACAGCCCGATGTTCCATCAGGTGGAGGGTCTGTACGTTGCCGAGAAAGTGAGCTTTGCGGATCTGAAGAGCGTTCTGATTGATTTTCTGAGAGTCTTTTTTGAGAGGGATGACCTGCAGGTTCGGTTCCGCCCATCCTACTTCCCGTTCACTGAGCCTTCTGCTGAGGTGGATATAGAATGGGGATGTAATGAAGATGGTTCCATCAAGTGGCTGGAAGTACTTGGCTGCGGTATGGTTCATCCTGAAGTATTCCGTTACTCCGGTATTGATCCTGAGAAGTACACCGGTTTTGCGTTTGGTATGGGGGTTGAGCGTTTTGCCATGCTGCGTTATGGCGTCAATGACCTGCGCCAGTTCTTTGAGAACGATTTGCGCTTCCTGGATCAGTTCCGTTGAGAGCTGAAGAGAAGTCATTTCCAAACGTTTAAGAACGGTTTAAGCAGGATTGAGTAAATAACATGAAATTCAGTGAAAAGTGGTTGCGGCAGTGGGTCAATATTGAGGTTGATACCCAGGAACTGGTGGACAAAATCACCATGGCCGGGCTGGAAGTTGATGATGTTGAAGCGGTTGCCGGTGAGTTTACCGGTGTCATCATTGGTGAAATTGTTGCCTGTGAGCAGCATCCGGACGCCGACAAGCTGCGTGTGACTCAGGTCAGTACTGGCAGTGAGTCTTTCCAGGTGGTGTGTGGTGCCCCGAATGCCCGTGTTGGTATCAAAGTTCCCTTTGCCACTGTTGGAGCCGTATTACCCGGCAACTTCAAAATCAAAAAGGCAAAACTGCGCGGTGTTGAGTCATTCGGCATGCTATGTGCCGAAGAAGAGCTTGGTATGGCCGAGTCTTCCGATGGATTGATGGAACTGCCTCTGGATGCGACCGTTGGTCAGGATATCCGCGAATACCTGTCTCTGGACGACAAAATTATTGATGTGGATCTGACGCCTAACCGTGGCGACTGTCTTAGCATTGCCGGTCTGGCTCGTGAAGTCAGCGCAAACTTTCTGGCGGATGTGACTGAGGAACAGGTCGCTGAAGTAGCGCCTGCCATTGATGATACCTTCACGGTTAACATCGACGCTCCTCAGGGCTGTCCTCGCTATGTTGGACGGGTCATTCGCAACGTAGACGTTTCTCGCTCTGCACCATTGTGGCTGACTGAGCGTCTGCGTCGTTCTGGTATTCGCTCCATTGATCCTGTCGTGGATGTGACCAACTACGTCATGCTGGAACTGGGTCAGCCTATGCACGGCTTTGATCTGGATACACTCTCCGGCAGCATTCATGTCCGTATGGCTAAGGCTGAAGAAAAGCTGACGCTGCTGGATGGTCAGGAAGTGACGCTGAACGACAACACACTGGTGATTGCTGATGAGCAGAAGGCTCTGGCAATTGCAGGTGTTATGGGAGGAGAAGGTTCCGGAGTCAGCGAGAAGACTCGTAACATCTTCCTGGAAAGTGCGTTCTTCGATCCTATTACCATTGCTGGTAAGGCTCGTTCTTACGGATTGCATACGGACTCTTCTCACCGCTTTGAGCGTGGAGTGGATTTCCAGTTGCAGAAAAAGGCCGTTGAGCGCGCAACTGCCCTGATTGTTGACATTTGTGGCGGTGAGCCAGGTCCGGTCACGGAAGTGGCCAGCGAAGCGCATCTACCTGCGCTGCGTGAAGTGACACTGCGTTCTGAAAAAGTGACTTCACTACTGGGTATGGCCATTGAAAACAGCCATATTGAAGCCCTGCTCTCTCGTCTGGGACTGGGAATGATCGCTGATGGTGATGGTTGCTGGAAGGTGTCTGTTCCCAGCTGGCGCTTTGATATTTCCATCGAAGAAGACCTGGTGGAAGAGCTTGGCCGAATTTATGGCTATAACAACTTGCCTGAAAGCACACCAACGGCTTTATTAAAGATGAAGCAGGTGGACGAATCCCAGGTTCAGGAGTCAGACATTCGTCGTGCACTGACGGCCCGTGGTTATCAGGAAGCGGTATGCTTCAGCTTTATTGCTCCGGAGCTGCACAAGCTGTTTGACCCCCAGCATGAGCCAGTTGCTCTGTCCAATCCGATCGCCAGCGACCTGTCCGTCATGCGTACAACGTTGCTGCCAGGTCTGGTTAAAACTGCCGGCTACAACCTGAATCGTCAGCAGAGCCGTGTTCGTCTGTTTGAAACCGGCCTGACTTTTGTGAAAGAGGGTGATGAGCTTAAGCAGGAGCCAATGCTGGCTGCACTGATTACTGGCAGTCGTCATCCGGAGAGCTGGCAGGGTAAGGCCGAGGCGGTTGACTTCTTTGATCTGAAAGGCGATTTCGCAGCGGTCTTTGAACTGGGTCAGGCTGGTAATGAATTTGTCTTCCGCAAGGGTGAGCATGCTGCGATGCATCCAGGCCAGTGTGCCGAGATTGTTCGTGATGGTAATGTGATTGGCCATATGGGGGCACTGCATCCATCTCTGGCAAAGACCATGGATATGCCTGCTGCGGTTTACTTGGTTGAGCTCAGCCTGAAAGCGGTGACTAAAGGTAAGGTTACCCGTTTTTCTGCTCTGTCGAAGTACCCTGAAGTTCGCCGTGATCTGGCACTGGTTGTTAGCGCTTCCATTGCCGCTGGTGATATTGAGCGTGCCATTGAAAGTGAGGCTGGCGAATTGCTGCGTCGGGTCAATACTTTTGATGTTTATGCCGGCCAAGGTATTGAAGAAGGCTGCAAGAGTCTTGCGATGGGCTTGACCTTACAGCATCCTTCCCGCACTCTAAAGGATGACGAGGTTAACGAGCTGGTTGATCGTGTTGTTACTCGATTGAAACAGGAATTCAACGCCAGCCTGCGTCAGTAAACGCCAGTCAATGGCCTTAGAGTGAATAATAAGATCATGGTAATAGCCTGTTATCTTTCTTTCAGGAAACCCGATACAGCTATTACCATGGGAAAAACAAAAAAGGGGATTGGTTCATGGGAGCCCTGACGAAAGCCGACATGGCCGAGCGACTGAATGAAGAGCTTGGTCTTAACAAACGCGAAGCCAAAGAGATGGTCGAGCTGTTTTTTGAGGAAATTCGCCAGTCTCTCGAAAAAAATCAATCGGTGAAACTGTCCGGTTTTGGTAACTTTGATTTGCGTGATAAAAGTCAAAGACCTGGCCGGAACCCTAAAACGGGAGAGGAAATCCCGATCACCCCACGTCGTGTGGTGACCTTCAAACCCGGTCAGAAACTCAAGGCGAGAGTGGAAACCTATGCAGGACACGGAACTCAGGACGAGTGATCTGCCAGCGATCCCTGGCAAACGCTACTTTACCATTGGCGAAGTCAGTGAGCTCTGTTTTGTAAAGTCTCATGTGCTGCGCTATTGGGAGCAGGAATTTCCCCAACTGTCTCCCGTTCGTCGAGGTAACAGGCGTTATTACCGACATGAAGATGTACATATTGTTCGACAGATTCGCAGCCTTTTGTACGACCAGCGTTTTACGATTGATGGGGCTCGCACTCAACTTAAGCGTAATGCAGTAAAACAGAAAAAGCTAAACTACCGTACTGAAATTGAGCAAGCCATATCTGAATTAGAGGAAGTTATAGATATCTTGTCGTAAGCTTCTTTAATGACTGAAGTTTTCAATTATTTTACTGCAAATCACCAAATGTTCAGAACTTCTGGGACCCGGGATTTCGCCGGGGTTGATCGACTAAATTCTCTGGGTCTGCTATGTCCATTCTTTCCCGAAGCACTGAAATATAGTTAATTGCCTGCTCCCAGGCTTGCGCTACCCTCTCTTCAGTTACCTGATTCTTCAGTGCTGAAAACTCCATAGTCAGGCTGTTTAAATCCACCTTACTCTTTACTCTACCAAGGTCCTTATATAACTGCTCCCAATCTTGATAAGCTCCACTGTTGATTTTCCTCATTATCGTTTGAGCGGTCATTTTTTCTGATAGTGTCGCCAGTTGCTCGCTGGTTATACCACGTGGTTTTGGCTTAGGGGGCAACCTTGAACTCTCTACCGATAATTCATCTTCTTCTGAACTTGAGGGTGCTACTGATACTGTGTCCAAATCGACATTTGATGATTCCCATCTACGATAACCCTGATAGTGTTCATAAGGGGTTTCAGGCTCAAATGATTTCTGCTCAAGAATTGCTGGTGGTTGGTTAAGAGCTGATTGTCTGTTAATTTCCAGCAATGCAGCATTTTTTACTCTTGTATGGGTTTCATTATTTTTTGTTTTATACTCATTTTCAATTTTTTCTTTGGCCTTTTGAAAATTATTGTCGAAGTCGCTGATATATCTAGCAGCCTTCTTTTTTCCATATATTGATGCGACGAGAGTTATAGCCTTGTTTTTAATATTGTTGTCGGAAATGTTCCGTGCTACCGAATTTTTGTCACCAGAAACAATTAATCTTCGAATATTGGTTATTGAAAGACCTTCAAGTTTTGATGCCAGTTCAGATTCATTATTGAATTTATTATTTATAATTTCAGCTCCGTTGAATTCATCAAATAATCGTGAAAATTGTGTTCCTGATACAGAGGCATATTCGCTGCCGGTTGACTCCTCAGATATGGATGAACTTCCAGAAATTACTGAGATATTATCGTCATTAACATCAACTGGTAACTGTGTGTCTGCAAATACCTCTTGAGGTTCAGGTAATTTTCGCATCTCTAAAGCATCAATGATTGGCTCAGCTATTGCGGCAAGATTTTGGTGCACTGTGTTAAGAGTACTGTACTGACCATCTGTCTGAACGAAGTTATTTCTACGTGCTCGAGCTCCAAGAATTTTCTGATCAAAGTCTGATTCAAACTGACCATCTTGTTCTAAATATTGTCGAATAGTATCATCAGTGGTAATAAAAGACCCTGTTCTACCTACCCCCGCATTACAATTAACGACAATTCGCTTATCGATTCTATCGGCTACTTCCGGATTATGTCTTAATTTTTCAACAATCAATGCAACAGCTACCAGTCTTGCAGGATTTCCTGCAGAAAAATCTTTCCAGCCCATTTCGCTGACTCTGAAATGTGTTTCTCCATCAAGTTTTAACTTGTCAATACGAAAATCAAGAGAAGGTATCTCAATGGTTTCGATCAGCTCAATTTCAAATGCTTCAGCTATTGTATTTTCATTTTCATTCTTTTGGGCGGGAATAGTCTGTGGCCTTCCTACGTCAATCGGTCCGACTTTTAACATGTTCTTTTCCGTACCGGCTCTTGAACCACTCGTGTATCGTAAATCACCCTCACCGATCAGGGCTACAGAAATCGGGCTTTTATTTTCTTTGAGAAGGTGCAGGAAGTTTTCTTCGGTTCTGCTGATAGGGCCTTGGGCAGCAATATATTGACCATTGGGCATATCAATTTTGGTGGCGTGATATTGATAGGTTGTTGAAGCACAAAATTCCTTATGGCAATGAATGTTTCTGTATTTAGGATCTGCAATACTTCTAAAACGGTCTGCTTCTTCTGTCTTATTATCTGGACTGTTAAGGCTTTTCTCTGGGGGGATGGCTATTTTGTTGCTTTGTTTCTTTAAACTTTTGAACCCATTAATTGATTTCTCATCCTCTGCTTCTTCTGGAAGTACTCTGTTAAGCTCTGGTGGTAAGTTGTCAAGTAAAGAAAATGCTGATAGAACAGAGTGTTGAATGTCTTTTCCTTCTGGAGATAATTCTTGATTAGCTGTTGAGTTTGATAAACTCGGGTCAAAAACATCCATGCTTTCAGGGAACTCATCACCTCCATATTGGTGTTGGTTGCTGTAATCTATTGTATTTTGCATTGGACGCTTTTGCATCTGAGATAGGTTAGCTGTGACCTGTGGTCCAGGTGTTGGTGACAGAGGTCTGTGTGGAAACGGCCTGTTAAAGTCGAAGCCAGAGCTAATCTGTGTATGAGTTACATTTCTTTCGGTAATAGGCTTCTGCTGAGGCCCAGTTTGTTTTTCATCAATCAGGCGGTTGAAATAGTTCTCAGAGCGCTTGATTGTTCCTCCAAGGCTGAATAGTGTCCGGCAGATTTTCAATCCCCATATTACAGCTTTGCTGACCTTATAATGTTTTCCTGAAAGTTGAAGCATTTCTTTTTGAGAAACTGGGTCTGTGCCCAGAGTGTTATTCATCCCACGATGAGTATTTTGAGGCGAAGTATTTACAGGTCTGTTATCCATTGTATTTCATCCATGAAATGCTCATTCTTTTTACTTCAGCTTAAAATCGAAATACTGTTTTGTCAGATATCACTCCCTGTCTGCTCTTGGGGGATTTCTACTTAACTGTCTTTGTAATTTTTCTGTCATACAGACAGCAAACTATTGCTTATTGCTGATAGTGGCAATTTACTGACGATTGTGGGGGATTAAAAGAAGCCTGATTTTTCAGCCTGTTCTTTTGGTTTTGATTCTTTTATCAGGTGATCTGGTGTACAAAAAGTCTTGCTCAAGAATTTCTGTTTACTGTGCATATATCCAATACCTTAGGAGCAGAGCTGGCCCCTGCAATTGCAGCCCGGTTTCTTGATGGTCTGGCTATTATTGTTCATCCAGATAACTCTGTGAATTCGCTTGAGGTTAGTCAGATAGCACAGCTTTTTTCCGGCGAGATTACCAACTGGCGACAGTTAGATGGACCTGATCTTTCAGTAACTTCCTATGCCAGAGACGATCATTCTGGAACATGGGATACTTTTAAGAGCCTGGTTCTGGCTAAGAAATATCAGCTTGCCCATGGTGTAGAGCGATTTGAGTCCAATGAGCTTCTATCTGCCAGAGTGTTAGAAAAACTGGTGCTATTGGTTTTGTCAGTTTGAAGACTATCGGTGTCACGAAGGCTGTGAATGTGGAGATTCCGCAGGTAAAAGCCTGGCATCAATGGTTATTTTCTAAAGAAGACTATGTGCTGAGAGGCCGTCTGTATATTTATATTTCCGAGAACTCACCTTCTTTCTAAATCGGTAACCCTTTTCTTTTTTTGAAAAGAAATGTCAGATTAAGTCTGAACTACTCCAGTTCAGGTTGAAATGCTAGACAGGCAACCAGAAGGCTCTCCGGCTGCCAATCAGTTTCGATTATAAGCGGCGCTTGCCTGTGTTGTAAGGCTTTTTCTCTTCGGGAGCATTGAAGATCAGGTAAAGCTCCATCAGCACTTCTGGAATCTGGCTGCACATATCTTCTGTGAGCTTGCTGTCTTTACGGATGTCCTTGAATTCCTGTTCATCATCAAATAAACCCGATGCCAGCATGATAGGAAGCAGCAATTCGCAGACTTCCTGTTCGTTCGTACTGAACCAGGCATTTTCATTCAGGAAATGAGCCACCATAAAACCAGTACACCAGTTGGCAAGCGCATCATCATCGTGATCTTCCAGCTCTGTCTCGCAGGATAGAGAGAATCCTTCTTCTTCATCATTAAAACCACGGTCAATGGTGGTTTGCATGTGGGCAATGAGCTGGTTCAGCTCCTTGGCTGTTGCCACTGGTAGTTTTGCTTCACTATCAAAAATATTCTCATTGCGCTCTTGCTCTGTAAGAACAGTAGGGCAAATGGTCAGGGCTGTCAGGAAACCGTGAAGCCCGTGGTAATCAAGGGTTCCTTCATTTTTTTCAGTAAAAGGCTGCAGTAGCGCTTCCACAGCAGCACGTGTATTGGACATAGTGGTTATCCTGAAATGTAAACGGGGATTCTACTCTGGCTTTAAAGTGGATAAAAGCTCAGTACCTGCGAGCTTGCCTTCGTGAGCGTCGATAGAGTGCTACAGCCCCGCATTAGAAGGCTCTGCACAAGAAAATTGTTTTTTCATTATTATGTTCCTGAGTAATACGCGTTGAGCTCACGTTAATTTCTGCTTTGTTCAGCAGACTTAATGAGTTGATATGTTTGATAAAATACACATTGTTGCCAAATTGCAATACTGACCAAAATCAGGCTTTTATCTACGCAAGTTTTGGCAGGCCCTGTCCTACAGACAAAATCTTAACGTTCTATCAAAAGGGAAGTACTGAATTACTGTTAACCCACGCTTGAAGCAGTGGTATCAACTAGAGTTTTATTGATAGGCGCTTAAAGTCTAAATCATTATTTTATCAGGAAGATATTGCAAGGATGCATAAATGCCAGTGGAGACTGTTCGTTATCTGATCCTATTCGTCTCTTTAGGATTATTGATGCTGATGCAGATTGGGTTTCTGTGCCTGGAGAGTGGTATTGTCCGATCTAAAAACAGCATTAATGTCGCGGCAAAAAACTTGATGGACCTGTTGTTGGTGATCCTGCTGTTCTGGTTTGTTGGTTACTCGGTAATGTTTGGTGGTACCAGTTTTGGCCTTGTTGGTGAACTTTCACCTTTCCACGAGAGTAGCAATGATCTATTCCAGCCCTTGTTTTTTCTATTTCAGGCCATGTTTGCTGCCACTGCTGCAACGATTGTTTCTGGTTCCGTAGCTGAGCGCTGTTCTCTCAAGGGATACCTGGTCATCGTATCGACGATGACGCTTGTTATTTATCCAGTAGTTGGTCACTGGGTTTGGGGGGGGATTTACACTAACTCAGAAATCGGATGGCTGGAGAGGGCGGGATTTTATGACTTTGCCGGTTCATCTGTTGTTCACATAACAGGCGGTATTGTTGCATTGGTATCAGCGGTAATTATTGGTCCGAGAATCGGCTATGAGCATAAACGTTCAGACGGTTTTACGGGCAATAGCATTGTAATGGCGATACTGGGGTATTTATTTCTATGGCTTGGTTGGTTTGGATTTAATGGTGGCAGTGTTGTTCTAACCGATTATCATCAACTTCCATCAGTGTTGATGAATACAGCCATTGCTGGAGCCGCTGGAGGGTTTGGCGTACTGGCTCTGGAGCTGGCTAAGAGTGATAAGTTAGATATTTTGATGTTGGCCAATGGAATCATTGCCGGTTTGGTGAGCGTAACGGCGGGTTGCAATATCTTTTCGGCAACAGCATCTGTCGTTGTGGGAGCCTGTGGAGGCCTTTTGTTCTTTATTGGCTGGCGTGTACTTCATTGGCTGAAGGTTGATGATCCTGTAAGAGGTATTCCGGTGCACCTTCTCGGTGGCATCTGGGGAGCTCTGGCAGTTGCTCTCTTTGCAAACACTGATGTGATTCCTGAATCATTGAGTCGTATGGAATGGTTAGTAGTTCAGCTTAAAGGTGTTCTTGCGATCCTGGCTTGGGGAGGCGCAGTTGGTTGGATTCTGCTCACAGTCTTTAACCGGTTTATACCACTGAGGGTCAGCCTGAAAGGAGAGGAAGCCGGTTTAAACTTTACAGAGCATGGTGCACGAACAGAACTTTACGACTTGCTACAGGATATGAAGCACCAGCAAGTTACCGGTGATTTTTCCCGTAAAGTGCGTATAGAGCCTTACACGGAAATCGGGCAGGTTGCTTTTCAATATAACCAGGTGACTCAAAGCTTTAGTGCAGCTCAGAGTGAGCTTTATGAAACCATTAGCAATCTGGAGCGTACCAGGCAGGCCTTGAATGATGCTTGTAAACAGGCAGAGAAAGTCAGTGATTATAAAAGCGCTTTTCTTGCCAATATGAGCCATGAAATACGAACACCGATCAATGGTGTTATTGGTATGGCTGAACTTATGCTTTTAGAGGAAATGCCTGCCAGGCAGCAAAGCTATATCCAAACCATTCATTCTTCTGCCAGAGGTTTGATTAATATCATTAATGATATTTTGGATTACTCCAAAATAGAAGCGGGAGAGTTGAGTCTCGAGGTTATTGCATGTGATATAAACGAATTACTCAAGGAGAGTCTTGATATTTTCAGGATTCAGGCAGAAGAAAAAAACATTCAGCTCTCAGTAGAGTGCAGTCCAGATATTCCTCCTCTTGTATATGTAGACCCTACTCGAATACGACAGATCATTATTAATTTAATTAGTAATTCTTTGAAATTTACCGAGAGTGGAAGCATTTTCCTCAATGCAGGTTTTCTGCAAGACGCATCAGGTGACAGGCTGACTCTATCCATTGAAGATACAGGTATTGGTATGACGGAAGAGCAGAGTAAAAGAGTGTTTGTTGCTTTTCAGCAGGCTGATAACTCTACTGCACGTCAATATGGAGGAACAGGCTTGGGGCTTTCGATTACCCGGCAGCTGATTGAGATGATGGACGGTGTGATAAACCTCCAGAGTCAGCCCGGAAAAGGAACCCGTTTTGAACTGACGATTCCTGTCAAAACTATTCATAGTGATCAGGTAGATAGAAAAACTGGTACTCATAATGCAAGGGGATATTCTGAAGAATGCAAACCGGCGAGAGAAGCTATAGCCGCTAACCGATGGATCAGTGCAGTCTGTCATGATGTTCTGGTTGCAGAGGATAACCGCGTTAACCAGATGGTAATTCGAAAGTATCTGGAAAAACTGGGTATATCAGGGCATATTCTGGAAAATGGCAAACAAGTAGTGGATTACTGTGAAAGACATACTCCTCAATTAATCCTGATGGATAGTGAAATGCCTGAAATGGATGGTCTGAAGGCTACTCAGTTGATTCGCAAACAGAGTCATCATAAGGTACAGCCCGTCATTATCGGGCTCAGTGCCCATGCCATGAAGGACCATGAAGAGAAAGGGCTGGCAGCTGGAATGGATGCTTATCTTACCAAGCCTGTGACGCTGGAGCAGCTCCGCTCTGCTATTCTTGTGTTCTTCAGTGCTTTTCCTGAGAGGTAATTAATGAAAATAGAGAACGCTGAAAAGTAGAACCAATCCACTTCAGTGGATATATTTTACCTTGTTTTAAATGATGATTTTTTTATTTGGTATACCCATCCCTTTTTGATTTGACAATTTTACCAAAACCCATTCAAACATGACTAATCTATGACTCAGTAATAGTAATTGGGGCAGAATATGTCATTTGAAATGTCTCTTTCTGGAGCTTCTTCAGGAGATTTTTTTTATAGAGAGCGGGAGCGAAATAGTGATCGTGATGCTACGAAAGCCTTTCACAGAAGGTCTAGAATTGCTGACCCTATATTTCAAAATAGAGTTAAAGTAGAAACTCTATTTAAGGGAGCGCACACTCCTGACCCTCATAAACTATTACACAGCAGAAGTGTGATCCAGGCATCACAACATTTAGAGGCTGATGGCGTAGATTTACCAGTCAAGTATCCGGAAGCAGGCTTTAACCAATTGCTATTGGGGAGAGTTGAGTATTATGCACCTATTGAACTGGAGTTAAAGAATAAGTTTAAGAGAATGCCTGTTCCTAAAGAGGAGTTAGTCAGTCTTTTTCAAGATAGTGTACTTGGCGATATTGTAAGTGTTCAGCTTGCTGGTCTACCTTCAGACTCGGAGCAGAAGAAATCTTCCAGTGATCTGGCCAGAGGCATGCTATCAATTCATACACGATCCTCAAAAGGGGGATGGGTTAAGTGTTTTTCTACGGAAAATTGTTCTGGTACCCATACAGTTAACGTTTCTCCAAAAAATAGTGGTTTTCTAAATGCTTCTGAGCAGTTGGCTCCGGGTATTGAGACTGTAATCAGGCTGCTTCTTCGCCAGGATATTATGAATCCATTTTATTTATGGTTGAAAAACTATATGGGTATTGGGCTTACAAATTCAGGTAAAGGTGATGTGGGGTATAAGCAGGACTTGGCGTGTTTTGATCTTGATCATTGCTGCTTTTCTGCGGAGGTAGATTATGATCAGGTTGCTGACTCCTTAGGTAGAAAAATGGATATTCGTACATCAAAAATACGACTGGTTGTGTTTTTGAAAAGGAATGATGGCCTCTGGAAACCAGAAAAACTGGATATTCAGTATGATTTACATGTAAAAGAAAAAAGGGAAAAATATTTTTTTGTTAGGAAGAAAAAGAAAAAGAAAAAAGAGGTGGGTTTTTCCCATTCAATTCTTGACATAAGAAAGCCGCAGAAGGCATTGCACATGAAGTCTCAGAGCCTGGATGAGCTTACCAGTTGTAGAGTTATGACCTTGGCAAAAGAAAATTGTGCTCAGTGGGTTGGGGATGAATTGTTTCTAACAAATTTAAGCCAGTCACGAATTAAGAGCTTTGTTGCTGTTGAAGCATCACTTATTGAGTATAAAGAGTTATTGGAGTCGAAAATGATGGCTCAGAAGCTGGCCGATGATTCTGGGGTTATTATGCCAAGAGGCTATCAGATTGGAGATAGGCTTTCAAAGCTCGATGCTTATTACCCAGGTGGAAAGAGATTTTCTCAGTGGCTTAATGAGATCAGGAAGAAGTATCCAACTCATTTTCAAGAGTTTGAATCAAAGCTGGTTAGTCAGTCTAAGAACCTGTGGGAACGGACTTTTCAGGATGCAAGCAATGCCTATGAGGTTCATCAGTATGAAGGTGATTTGGCTTTACTGGATGGCAACTTTTCTGTTGACTTTATGAAATCTCAATGTTTGAAATCAATTGAGGCGTTTGCGGCGTTTATACTTGTTAGCCGGAAGGCTACTATAAAAATACGGGAGTTGGTGCAAGGGTTGAAAGCCTTTGAGTCTGAAGTTTCTGATGATAAGTATTCATGTTATTTTGATCATCTTTTGGAAGTTGCTCGTATTAAGTGTGAGGTGGTTGAGGCAGTTAAGAGCTACAGGGAGCAGGATAGAAAGAGCACAAGTGTTGATCCACAAACAACTATGCGCATTCCCCAGGATATTAAGGATTCTGTCGGTGTCATAAATACTGATTCAACTGCTGGCAGTAAACTGTGCGACCTCTGGATAAAGAAAATTTTGGCAGTAATAGAACAGAAGGCAGAGTTGGGTGATCAAAAATGGTTTTTAGAGGTTTGCACCATCATTGAAGCTGTTAACAGTACAAACAATAATTACCACCAGTTAGCAGGAACTTTACTAGATTGCTGCGAGGGTGAATTTGGAACACTTGTGTGACAAGTTGTTTCAAGTACAGAACTTAAGGTGAAATTGATGATGGGAGTCCTTATACTGTAGGCTTTATCTGATGCTTTGTCTGTAGATGTCTGATCCTGCTCTGGATATTTTAAAAAATAAATTCGGTTACCAGTCTTTTCGGGGGTTTCAGAGTGATGTGATCAGTGAGGTTGTCGCTGGTCATGACGCTCTGGTGTTAATGCCTACTGGTGGAGGAAAGTCCCTGTGCTACCAGATCCCGGCGCTTCTTAGAGGTGGTACGGCAGTTGTCGTTTCTCCTTTGATCGCCTTGATGGATGACCAGATAAACAGTCTCCGGGAGTTGGGGATTCGTGCTGACTGTTTGCACTCTGCCATGTTGCCGGAAGATCGTGCTCAGGTTGAACGAGAGCTTCTGGTCGGTGATCTCGACTTATTGTATGTGGCTCCTGAACGGCTACTGACTGAGTCGATGCAGAGGCTGTTGGATCAAATTCAAGTAGCCCTGTTTGCCATTGATGAAGCGCACTGTGTTTCCCAGTGGGGGCACGATTTTCGCCCGGAATACCTCCAGCTTTCCCGTCTCCAGACCCGCTTTCCGGGAGTGCCCAGGATTGCACTGACGGCAACGGCTGACTTGCGAACTCGTCAGGAGATCAGGGAGCGGTTAGGGCTGGAATCTGCACGGGTTTTCACAGACAGTTTTAATCGCCCCAATATCTTCTACCGCATCAGCCAGAAAAAGCAGGGTAAGCAGCAGCTTCTTAACTTTCTAAATAAAGAACACCCGGAAGATTCTGGTATTGTCTATTGCCTGTCCCGTAAGAAAGTTGAGCAGACTGCTGAATGGTTGGTTCAGGCGGGGCGAAAGGCGCTGCCATATCATGCGGGTTTGTCTCCAGAAGAGCGTCGCTCAAACCAGCATCGCTTTATTGCAGAAGAAGGCATCATTATTGTAGCGACCATCGCATTTGGCATGGGGATCGATAAACCAGATGTGCGCTTTGTTGCCCACCTGGATTTACCAAGAAGCATTGAGGCCTATTACCAGGAGACGGGCCGTGCCGGGCGAGATGGTCTTCCCGCTACTGCCTGGATGGTTTATGGTTTACAGGATGTGGTTCTTCTGAAACAGCTTCAGGCGCGCTCCAGCGCCAGTCAGCAAATCCAGCAAATAGAGCAGCAAAAACTGGAAACGATGTTGGCTCTGTGTGAGGTTACCGGATGCCGGCGTCAGATTTTGCTGACTTACTTTGATGAGCCATTGGATAAACCTTGTGGTTACTGCGATCTTTGTCTTGAGCCCGCAGAGGTTTGGGATGGAACAGAAGTTGCCCGGAAGGCGTTGTCCTGTATTTATCGCAGTGGGCAGAACTTTGGGGTTGCTCATCTTGTAGATATTCTATTGGGTAAAAGTACTGATAAAACCCGTCGTTTCGGCCACGATCATTTAAGTACATTTGGTATTGGTAAGGAGTTGAACCAGGGAAACTGGCGCTCGGTCTATCGTCAGCTGGTGGCCAGAGGCTATGTGAATGTTGACCATGACAGCCACGGGGCTCTGAAACTGAATGAGAATTGCCGATCCCTGTTAAAAGGTGATGAGCAAATTGAACTTCGTCGTGACCGTTATGAACCATCCCGGAAGTATGAGAAGGAGTATCGGGAGGTTGGGCGTGTCGTGGTGGAAGAGCATGATCAGACGCTGTGGGAGCAGCTGAAACAACTGCGGCGGAACCTGGCGGAAGAGCAGAATGTACCAGCGTATGTGATTGTAAACGACAAAACGCTGATGGAACTGGTGAAATACCGGCCCCGCACTCAGCTTGAACTATCGCAGATATCGGGAATTGGTCAGTATAAGCTGGAAAAATACGGTGATGCGTTGCTGAAAGCACTGGAAGATTATGTTTCTTCTGAATCGGCTTGAACTCTGCCGTAATACTTGAGTGGTGCTTTACAGGTTGTACAGAGGTAAACAGTTCCTTTGTGATAGCGGTTATGGCGTGTTGTGCCGAGGGTAATAGTTTTTCCTTCACACCGGCATTGGTAGAGCCACTGCCTTCGCCCACTTCGGTGGGTGTCATAGCTGTGGCAGCGGTTCGCAGGCAATTTAAATACGTCTGTCATTATTGACTGCCATTCCTGACCATGGGCACGTATTCTTGAGCCGTAGATATCATAGGCCAGCAAGTGTGCTACTTCATGGGCTACCGTCTGCTTCAGAAAGTGTTCTCGGTTTTCTTTTAAAAGCACAGGGTTAAAACGAAGGTGGCGCTTCTCGATCCAGGCCTGCCCTGCTGTTTCACCCTTTAAATCCAGACGGATATAGGGTTTTTGGAATTGCTTATTAAAGAATTTTTCTGCTTTTGTGTATAACTCAATGACCCGGTTTTGTAATTGATGAAGATCTGATATCAAATGATTAACCACTGCTTGTAAATAAAGGAAGCAAAAGCATAGCTGATTCCAGGCTTTTGGAAAATGCCTGTTCCTTTACTTTGGAAGTGCAGTTCTTTTGAGTTCCGGCGTCAAGTTTATGGATTTGGAGGTTCATGTAAACTGATATGAGCTTCTGATTTATAGTTCGATAGGAAGGAGTATAAGTGTCGAGGAGGGTATGGCTACTACACGAGCAGCCATATGATTTATGATGCTTAATAAACCTGGACGTACTCAGGTCCAACCCCCATGCCCCAGAAAATAACGGTAGTGATCATAATCGATACCAGAACCACCAACCCGATACAGAGTACTGAACTGGCATAGATAAAGCCCTGCTCCTTGGGAATCTTCATAAAGACATGAAGTCCACTATAAAGAAGGTAGGCTGTGGCAGAGACTGCCACTGTGCCAGCAATAATGGCCAGCCATAGTGATGGGTAAAGGCCACAGATGCCAATCAGGAATAATGGATAGGCGGTATAGCAGGTAAATGCCGTACAGTCAGTGAGGGTAGGGTCACTGTTAAAATTGCTGCTCATCCAGTGAATAAACCAACTTATAACAGCTACCCCACAGATCATGGCCATCCAGGCGAGGATTGACATCCATAAAGCACTTTCGGGGGTGAGTCGAACAACATTGGTACTGCCAGGAAGGCTCCAGCCAACCATTGTGGTGCCAATGTAAGTGCAGATGGCGGGTAAAGCTGCCAACCAGATAATTTGACCAAGGTAGAGTTGAATCAGTCCGGGCGGATTCTTTCGAATGCTGATCCATTCGTTATCGGGCTCCGTGAGCAAGCCCCAGAAATGGCTTAAGATCATAACAGTGCCTCCGTGTATTCGGCAGGGTATCAGGCCGCTTCTTCCACTGAAGTGGTGGATACTGATACTGACCGGCGGTTAATCTTTGTTATTATTATTGGCTCTCCACAGGGATTTTTCACTGCGAAACCGCATTAAGCCGCCCTCCAAGTGTTGGCACAATTTGTCCGGATTGTAAAGAATTCGTTTATTTTTTAATGATTTTTCTGCCTTTTCTGGCTATAACTGTCTTTCACCACCCCTATCAGGAATAAACCGATTCGTAAGAAATGCCTAAAATTTGGATGATCGTCCACTGCTTTTCCTTCAAACCGACCACATGCTGTTCCTGATTATTGACCGTTAATACATTAATCCCCTGAAAGCAGAAGAAGACCCATCTTGCTGTTGGATTCTGGCAGGGCTTCTTTTTCTGGTTTGGAAACACACGACTCCGCTTTTTCAGTTCGTACCTTATTCTGTGCTGGATAGCAGCATAGACCATCAGGCAGAGTGTCATCACCATCAACAGCGCTTCAATGCGCTCCGGTTTCTTCAGATAGAGTGAAGAGACCAGAAAGTCCGGGCTTTTCAGGAAACGAAAGCC
>OODV01000080.1 GCA_900299555.1 uncultured Endozoicomonas sp. | reverse complement strand
TGAATATTGTAACCACTGTCGTTTTACCTGCCCGAACACCGATTGAATTACCCTCGATGGAAATCAGTCTTGATATTGATAGCTTTTCATGGAGCTTTACCGGACAGCTTTGGGGTGCTTCCAATATCGCATTGGTGGAACCGGACGGGAACGGTCCGAAGCAGATCGAGGTGGATATCAACGGTTGGAAATGGATCTTTATCATTGAGCGTTATAGCACCGAAAGAAGGTTCGGGGATGAGGGTTACACACTCTATGGCAGCAGTCGAACCCAACTGCTGGCAGCGCCTTATGCTCCGCAGAGAAGCAAGAGCAACAGCGCCAACCTGAACGCTAAACAGGCCATTACCGAAGAACTGGCGAATACCGGATTCACAGCAAACTATCCTGACCTGAACGACTACAGCACGCCAGATTGGATCATGCCCGGAGGTTCATTCAGCTATCAAAACCAGACCGCAATGCAGGTCGTGGCCAAGATCGCTACTACGGCAGGATCGGTGATCATTCCAAGCCGTAATAACGACCAGGTGAGCATACAGCCCCGTTATCCTGCCAGCCCTTGGCACTGGAATACTGCCACAATGGATAAGATCGTTCCGGCAAGTATGGTCATTAGTTTAAGCGCTAACTGGCGACCGGAGCAGGCTTACAATGCCGTTTATGTCTCTGGCACCAATGCTGGAGTAGCGGTAAATGTTAAGCGCACAGGCAGTGCCGGTGATAACCCAGCACCGGATATTCTGGAAGACTGGTTGACAGAAACACAGGTCAATACCGAGCGTGGCCGAAATGAGCTCGCCAAGGGCGGCAACCAGAGCATTACCACCATTGAACTGCCATTGACCGACACCAACACGGCACCCGGGTTAATTGAGCCGGGTATGCTGATAGAGGTTCAGGATATAACAGGGGACTGGCAAGCCCTTTGTCTGGCGACCAGTATCAGTGCAAGTGGCGTGGGAACCGTTATTCAATCCGTTGATTTAGAGCGCCACTACTGAGGGGCAGGAAAAAATTGTGCGGTGTAATTCAAGTAGCCCTGCCTACCTCCCGTCCGGTTCCATCGTTCGACAGACTTAATAATCCGCTTCAAACACTTTTGAAGTTCTTCAGACGTTTTTATAAAGTCATCTTCCTTAAACTGGTAGGTAAACATCTCGGTCATCGCCATCACGTCATCCAGGCTGATTCGGCCAAGCCGCCACTCACAAATTGTAATCAGCTGTCTGCTCAGCTGCTGCTCAAGTAGTGACAGGTTCTTCGTCTTTGGTGCCCGGTTTGCGAACTCCGCCCGGTAATGCTCAATGGTGGCTTCAAGTGCCCGTTTGACATCCCAATCCTCCAGAACGGGGTTCTGGCGATAGTAATTCATAATTGGGTACTCAAGATTTTGAAGGACATCTTCATATTCTTCAGTAAATTCCACTGTGCATCCCTCATCAATAAAACAGAAGATAATAGACCATGGCCACCACGAATATATGGCAGAAGTTCAGGGCACTGATCCCCGAAGCGGGCAGGGTGGTGGCCACCATTACCGCCAATAATGGCAACGGCACCAGTCAGGCAATGCTCCGGGATGGTTCGGTGGTTACCGTTAAGGGCGACTCGGTCATGCCGGGGGAAAAGGTATTTATTCAGGAAGGTGAAGTCAAGGGCGTCGCGCCAAGCCTGGCGCAGTACGAAGCAGATGTATGAGAGCCCTTGACGGAATCCCAGTTTTCCTACGCTTCGAAAATTTCCTCTTCAAAAGCGTTGGTAGCCTGTTGGGCCAGAAAACGTTCCTGTGATATTCGTGTACTGGTTACTTGTAAATTCATACGGTCTTCGCCTAAAAATGCCAGACGACAATGCTTAATAAAGCGTCGGTCATCAGCAAACTCAGAGCGCCGCTGTGAAATAATACGATTAAGCTCATCCGCAAGAATGCCATGCGGATCTTCAAAACATTGGTCCAGCTTGTCCTGGATCAGAATGTCCCATAAAAAATTATCGTACTGCTCAGAACAGTTTCCAATGTTCCAGCAGTGACAAACCAGGCCATAAAGATCTTCAATCCCCTCATCGCTCCAGAAATTGTCATAGAGTGGTTCGGTGAAGTCTGAAATCAGATTAGCCAGTGGCGGATGTCTACGTCTTTTTGAGGAGCCGGTATCAGTGCGATGTTTCAGAGAATCAGTGGCAGCACTGAAAACGTTGTTCATTTTCTTGAAAAGCGATTCCCGCTCCCTTTCATGTTGACGTCCCTGTTTACGAGTTGAGAATATCAATGTATAGCCTCTTTATGATAAGCCAGCTACCCAGTTACTCGGAAAGTGATCATCGTTCTTCTAGTTTAGAATGAATAATGAGCAAATTGATACCCTCTATTTATAACCGAGAGCTGCGGGCGTCGGCTGGATTAAGAAACAAGAACATTGATTGCCTGTTGAATATGGCACACCTGAGAACACATAGATAAACTGCCATCATTACCAAAATGATTGAAATGACCTTATGCCTGAAATGACTAGGGAAATGCTTCGCCATGCAGCGATGAACTTATTGGCCCAACGGGAGTTTTCCCGCAAGGAGCTATTCCGAAAACTGGGTCACCTTTCTCAAGATAATGAGCTGATCGAAGAGGTGCTGAATCAACTGGAATGCGACCGGTTGCTCAGCGATGATCGCTTTGTGGAAGGGTTTATCCGTTCGCGCATTCAGAAAGGCCATGGTCCCATGAGGATTTCTCAGGATCTTCGCCAGAAGGGGGTAGACAGTGAGGCTATTAGCCTTGTACTGGAAGCTGCTGAAATGGACTGGTATGAACTGGCAGAAAACGCCCGTATAAAGAAGTTTGGTGGGGCCGCCCCTTCAGAACCAAAGGAAAAGGCCCGGCAAATCCGCTTTCTGCAATACCGGGGGTTTCCTGCCGGGGTAGTGATGGCGTTGTTTTAACGTTGACTTTTTGGTGACTGTCCGAGAATGGACGGCTCCATTGCGGTGTTAGCACATTAACCTGAATGTTTCGTTTTAGTCAGAAAATAAAGCCACTATTTGCTTGGAAAAACGAAATTTTATTCTCAATTTTCTGCTATCCCCGCTACGGATCATTCTCGGGGAGCCATTCTAGTGGATGATTTTCTCTGATGTTTTCACAATTTGAAGATTATCGATACCGTACTCAGAAAACTCTTCCTCATAAGGCCCCCTGTGTTCTTCAAGACGGATCATGACCTCCTCATTGCTCATCTTTTCGCCCACCGACTCAGGTGTTTGATCCAGGAAGTCTCGTTCGGCCAGTTTTTGGATGAGATGCTCCCAGAAACTGTCTTCTTCAAACGCTTTTACAAACTCCATGTATTCGCCCTCCATTTCGTATTCGTAAGTGGCAAAATATTGTTCCAGCGTCTTATCAAATGTAATCAAATCCTCACAACCGGCCTCTTTGGCATAAGCCTTGATCTTTTGGCTGAGGGCCTGATAATGCTCCGTTGCTTTAAAATCCTCTTTATCGACGGAATGGGCGTTCAGTACCCAGCCCGCTATTTGGATCATATCCAGCAACAGCCGGTACTCTTTTTTGGAAAAGTGAATTTTCATAAAACCTCTTGCTTTTGCTGATAGATAAGCAGTGGGTAGTGAGTTGAAGGGCTTACCTATTCTGGCCAGGCTTCATGCTCATAAAGGTAATCGAAGGTTTCCAGACCCTCATCAATCTCAGGGTCTTCATCCTCTTCACCGTTTTCTACCCAGGCTTGCATATACAGCTCACGGGCGTATTCGTATAAAGTCTGCTGGATCTGTCGCTGGCTTAATGGCTCTGACACCGTGGAAACCACCCCGGTAATGACTGATTTCAGGGTTGGTATATAGTCGCAATCGTCCATCGAAACCTGTTGGTTGCGCTGGTGCAACTGAAATAGAACGGCTTTACCAATAGTGATGGCCGTTTCAGCCAAAGGGGACATATCCTGATCTTCCTGACAAAATTCCGCTGTTATACATCATCACCGGTTAGCAAACCAGACCACATACTCCCGAAGCGGCCAGTAGCAGGGATGGTCTCTGGTGGTGACTTCCAGCTCGCAAAGCGCGAGATAGCCTTTCCTGCGCCCCTCTTTCACGCCGACGATCAAACCCTGCATATCATCTTCCATGTAAACACTCTGTACCTGAACGGTATGGCCTACACCAAAAGGCGCATCCGAAGAGAATGGGCTTGCATCGCCATCTTCAAAGCGAATGGCGGGGAAGGGAAAAGTTAAATGCTCCGTCAGGTATTGGTACCAGTCCCGTTTTTTCCATTCCGTAAACCGGGTGTTAAGCAGTGCATGGTTACCCTCATCCCATGAGGTATCGTATTCTGTGTTGATCGTCATTACATCACCAATATTATCATCAACTGGCAACCAATTATTTGTCGGGTGCCGTATCAATCATCCACACTTCTTTACCGTTCTGAGCGCCGGTTGTGAGGCTCAGAAGTCTGGCTTCGCTTTTTTATTGCTGGCCTGTGTGCTTGATCACGCTCACAGGCAGGATGGAGTTCCACGCAGAGCCCGGGGGTAACCGGCTCTAACTCCATCGTCGCTCTCAGACACTGCATGTCCGAAAACGCAATGGGTGCTGGACGGCCCATCATCGACAAGTCGTTCAACATGGCCAGCCAGAGATGAGCCGTCATCCTGGCATCGGACAGTGCCCGATGGAAATTGCCATCGGTCGGGAGCTGCTTGAACTCCACCAGTGTTGACAGGCTATGATCGGATACCTTGTGGTATACCCACCTTGCCGCATTCAGGGAACAGGCGAACTCTCCGGAATAGCGGGTACCCGCCAACGCCATCTCATTATCGAGAAACCGCTGGTCAAATGGTGCATTATGGGCAACCAGGTTGTGCGAACCGATAAACCGGGCCAGCTCACCAATCACCTCACTGCACGGTGGTGCATTTTCCAGCATGGCGTTGGTAATGCCAGTGTAGTCGGAAATAAACTCGCTGACCGGAAAGCCAGGATTCATTACCCCCTGAAAATGGTCTGTGATCGTGCCATGTTCAATCAGTACAGCCCCCACCTCAATGGTTCGGTCACCTTTGCGGGGAGAGAATCCAGTGGTTTCAAGGTCCAGCACCACCACGGTATCGGCATTTTTATGCCCCATGCGTTGGAGTCCTCTTTTATGTTACGCCAATGCCTTCTCAGCCTGCTTCTTCGGGAAATCACCGATCAGGTGTTTACTGGTTCTCCCCAAACGCTGCATCAGTGAAAACGGTATGTTGTCCATAGTGTACTCATTGCTGATGTCATCCAGCATGCCCAGCCAGAGATGGGCGGTCATTTCCGCATCGGCCAGTGCCCGGTGAAATACGCCCTCGGTTGGCAGGCGTTTGTACTTTACCAGCGTTCCCAGCTTGTGATTGGGTGCATTCTGGTAAAGCCGTCTGGCAATCAACATGGAACAGGCGAACTTGCCAGTATACTCTGACCTTGCCCTCGTCATTTCTTCGTCCAGAAACTTCTTGTCGAACGAGGCGTTGTGGGCCACCAGGTTATGACCATTGATAAATCCGGCAAACTCCCGGATCACCGTCGAGCACTCCGGTGCATCCCTGAGCATGGCGTTGGTAATGCCAGTGTAGCTGGCTATAAAGCTGTCAACCCGGAAGCCCGGGTTCATCAGTTGCTGAAACCGGTCAGTGATACGACCGTCTTCTACCAATACCGCGCCAATCTCAATGGCGCGATCACCCCTGTCCGGGGAGAGACCGGTGGTTTCGAAGTCCAGCACCACCACCGTATTGGCGCAGCGCTTACCCATTGTTTGGGAGGTCATGGTCAATAGCCCTTCAACATATCAAACACCACTCTGGCAAAGCCTCTGGCCAGCTCGGGGTTAGACAGGTACTGCATCATCATTTCCTGCTGTGCGTCATTGCTGTCCATCACAGCATCGTCAATGGCCTTCGGGAAGTCACCCAGCAGCGCCTGTTCAGCGGTGTTGTTTTCAATCTGGCTCATGACCGTGGTGTTCTCCACCAGCTTGTCCCGAACCGTGTAGGCGTAGTTGATCAGGTCGCCATCAGTCAGGTTGTCGGTAATAAACAGCTCATTCAGCCGCGCCACAATCTGTGACAGGAACTCTTCTTTTTTATCCTTCGCTTTGGCGGAGCCCACATCGCTGCCCGGTTCCAACTTATACTCCGGACTGTCTTCCTGCAGTTTGATGTCCTGCTGGCGAATTTTGGACAGACGATAGTGGCTCATTACCACGTTATCCAGATCAATTACGTCTTCTTCGACTCGCTTCTCTCTTAACAGTGGACGCAGGTAACGGGCGTAGAGACTGAGCTTTTCCAGCTCCTTATCGTCATAGTCGACAATCTGGGACATAAACTCGTAGAAGCGGGTAAAGCTGCCCAGGTCCTTCTTGAAGATTTCCAGGGCATCCTTTTCTTTCTTGCAGTCCTTGAAGCTGTTTTCAGCGTTTGCCATCAGCACCGCATCACCGGTTTTCCTGGTGCGCTCGAACATATCTTTTGCCAGAAGATAAGCGTCAATGGCTGAACTGTATCGTTTCTGCCAGCGTTCCACCGCAGGTTTGCAGATATTACTGATGGCCGCATTACTTTTGCTTTTCATCAGAAAGGCATCGCAGAACTGTTCCACTTCGTTCCAGGTGAAAATGCCACTGGCGCGGAGTTTTTCATACAGCTCAAAGATCTTTTCAGGGGTGGAGACATCTGCCAGCTCAGCAGTCTGGTAGTAAGGCTGGAATGCCTCAAGAATGGCTTCCGGCTCGTTCACAAAGTCCAGCACAAACGTACCGGTCACTTCCTTTCCGGGGTAGGTGCGGTTCAGGCGTGACAGGGTTTGCACACATTCCACCCCGCCCAAAGGTTTGTCCACATACATGGCGCAGAGCTTGGGCTGGTCAAAGCCGGTCTGGAATTTATTGGCCACCAGCATAATCTGGTAATCATCGGTGTCGAAGGCTTTGCGCATATCCCGACCTTTCAGCGCCGGGTTCATGTTCTTTTCGGTGAATTTCTGGTCTAGCAGCGCAAGACTGTCCGGGTCGTTCTTGTTGAACTCAACCTCTCCGGAGAACGCAATCATTACTGCTATGCTACTCTTCTGTTCCGTCAGGTATTTATCAAACGCCAGCTTGTAACGCACCGCTTCCTTACGGGAGCTGGTGACCACCATCGCCTTCGCCTGACCACCCAGCAGCCCCATCACATTGTCTTTGAAATGCTCAACAATCACCTTCACTTTCTGGGCAATGTTGTACTCATGGAGCCGCACCCACTGGCCCAGTTTCACCTTGGCCTTTTTGCTGTCCACCTCTTCATCGACGGCTTCAATCTTCTGGGCCAGCTGATACGCCACCTGGTAATTGGTGTAGTTCTTCAGCACATCGAGAATAAAGCCTTCCTCAATGGCCTGACGCATGGAGTACACATGAAAGGCTTCCGGCAGATTCTTTTCTGAAGCAGGTTGTTTCGGGTCAGGTAGACGACCAAACAGTTCCAGCGTCTTGGCCTTAGGGGTTGCCGTGAAAGCGTAGTAATTCAGATTGCTGCTGCCTTTGCGAGCGGCAATCGTTGCATCAAGAATATCTTCCGACGAAACGGGCTTATCTTCCTCAGCCGCTTCTGAAGCATCCAGCATCAACACTTCTTTCAACTCTCGTGCGGTAGAACCAGTCTGAGAAGAATGCGCCTCATCGGCAATCACACCGTAACAGCGCTCCTTCAGGCTGGTGCTGTTCTCAATGGCTGCCAGTACATGAGGAAAGGTTTGAATGGTGACGATAATAATCGGCTGGGCGTTTTCCAGTGCCGCTGCCAGCTTCTCAGATTTGGAACCATCACCTTCTTTGTTATTGATCCGGCCCACCACACCATCGGCGTGCTCAAACTGGTAGATGGTGTCCTGCAACTGGTCGTCCAGCACCGTGCGGTCGGTCACCACGATAATGGAATGGAACGTCTTGTTACCGTCGTTATCGTACAAGGTGGAAAGCTGGTGCGCGGTCCAGGCGATGGAGTTGGACTTACCGGAACCGGCACTGTGCTGCACCAGATACTTGTTGCCGGTGCCTTCCCGTTTGGCCGCATCCACCAGCCGGTTGACCACATCCCACTGATGGTAACGGGGAAAGATCAGGGTTTCCTTTTTCGACTTACGGCCTTCCCAGTCTTCTTTTTCTTCAATCTGTAGATGCACGAACCGCCCGATAATGTTCAGCAGGTTATCGGGTGTCAGCACCTCGTTCCACAGGTAGTCTGTGGCGTAACGATTAGCATCGTCCGGCACATCGTTACCGGCACCGCCTTCCGCCGTTCCTTTGTTAAACGGCAGAAAGTAGGTATCACTGCCTGCCAGTTTGGTCGCCATATAGACTTCATACTGACTAACCGCAAAATGCACCAGCGCACCCCGTTTAAAGGTGAGCAGCGGCTCCGGCTTTTTAGTTTCCGGATCTTTCGGCAGGCGGGTGGTTTTGTACTGTCGAATGGCGTTATCGACGGACTGTTTAAACTCCGACTTCAGCTCCAGCGTTGTCACCGGCAGACCATTCACAAACAGCACCAGATCAATGCGCCAGGCTTTCGCCTTTTTACCGGTGGCTGCAAGATGCTCAGCCGTGGCATAGGGACTGTACACCAGCTCCGGCACAAGTCGACAACGGTTCTGTTGATAACGAGCCAGGGTCTCCGGGTTCAGGGAATGCTCCGGCATAAACTGACACAGCGAGAAGCGGGCATTGCGAATCTTCAGCCCGTGGCGCAACACGCCTAGGGTGCCGTAGCTGCGAAGGTCTTTATCAATGGCGTTAGGGTCAGCCTTTTTTAGCTGAGTGACCAGATGGCTGATAAAGTGCTGTTCCGAATCGGTCGGGAACACCTTGCAGAACTTGGTCCATTCTTTCGGCTGGGTTTCCTGCACAAAACCCAGCACATCACTGGTGTATAGGGCGGTTTCCCGGTCGTACTGATCACCGGAACCCAGCAGCCAGCCATTAGCCTGCATCTGGGCGATGATGTCATTCTGAAAGACGGCTTCTACGGTAGCATCCTTGCTCATTCAACTGCCTCCACTGATGATTGTGGGCGACCGCCAAGGATGGCGGAAGTGGCGGGAGCATTTTCCAGCGCTGTGGCTGGCGCTACCCAGTGGCGGATGTCTATTTTGCCGGTGACGGCGGCGGAGATCAGCGCGGTGCGGCGTTCTTGAAGTGGAGTAGTTCAGACTTAATCTGACATTTCTTTTCAAAAAAAGAAAAGGGTTACCGATTTAG
>OODV01000209.1 GCA_900299555.1 uncultured Endozoicomonas sp. | reverse complement strand
TTGCTTATTACAAAAGAAAGCCGTCAATTACATGGGAATGCTGGCTTTGGCGGCTCTAATGCTGTGGTTGCGATGATTATGTCAACAGAGCCTAAGAGTAGCTGTGTTTTAACAAAGAGTTGTTACTGAATAACTGCATTTTTATCCGGTCTGGTTATATATGAATATGTTACTATCTCGCCCAGATAATTCATGGAGTGAGTAACTTGGATTTTCTTAAAACAACAATGCGTTTTTTTCATAACCAGTTTCTTAAATTGAGCTGGTTGGCACTGCTACTGGTGTTACTTGGACATTTTGCTTTCTCCTGGAGCCTGATGTGGCTGGCTGGGGAAGTGGGCTTACTGAGCCCCGCGCAGTGGCTTTATTTTTATATAACAACATCGACCACTGTCGGTTATGGCGACCTTAGCCCGGGCAGCGAGCTGGGGCGGGTATTGGCTGCACTGTTTATTCTGCCAGGTGGTGTTGTTTTCCTGGCGGCGGTACTAGGGAAACTGTCATCTTTTTTTATTACGGTATGGAGAAAAGGAATGCAGGGTAGGGGAGATTTCTCAGGGTTGGAAAACCACATTGTTATATTTGGCTGGCACCGTAATCAAACGCCAAAAATGGTTGAGCTGATATTTGGTGATACTCGCCGGGAAAATCGCAAGGTATTGCTTTGTACAAGTCAGGAGATGGAGAATCCCTTTCCGGAACAGGTGTTATTCATTCGTGGAGAAAGCCTGAACGATCCCGCGCTGATTCAGCGGACGGGGATTGAAAATGCCGCAAGGGTTATTGTCTTCCGTGATACGGATGATCAGACGCTGGCCACCTGCCTTACTATCGCAGCAACTCGAACGAAGGCACATATTGTGGCCTGGTTTGAAAGTGACCAGATGGTTAACCTGCTGCACTCCCACTGTCCACAAATTGAATGCCACAGTAATATTTCTATGGAGCTGCTGGTTCGTTCAGCCCAGGATCCGGGGTCATCACGCCTGCAGCAGCAACTACTGTCGACACTCATTGGACCCACACAATACAGTGTTCGTGTACCAGAGAACTTTGCCGGTACTACGTTTGGTCGTCTGCTGGAGTTTTTTAAGGTCAATCATGAAGCAATTGCCCTGGGCGTTGCGGACTCAGCGACGGGTAATGACCTTAGATTGAACCCAGGTAGTGCAGAGATCGTCAATGCGGGTCAGGTTATCTACTATATGTCAGCCCAGCGTATCCACAAAAATGAAATTCAGTGGGAACAACTGTAAAAAGGGGGATAGGCTTTGACAGTCTGTTTTTTCACGGAGGAAAAAATCTGTCCTATACTGCTGCGGTAGAATAAATTTGCCGTTACTGCTCTTGTAGATTTGTGACGCTTAATATTTCTTACCGTGGCTGAGCCTGTTGGTTCGTTAAAATTTGTCTGTCTGATGTCTTCATACTGATACACCAGTTGCTTTCAAACTATGGCCATGGATTTTCAGATTAATTGAGGGTACAGGTCGTGAATGACAGCTCTTCCAGCCGTCGTCAGGAGTATAAGGCGTTGGCTCTGGTTATCGTCGTATTTTTCCCCCTGTTAACTATCATGCTGATCAGTAGCTACGGTTTTCTTGTCTGGTTCTCCCAACTCCTCCTTGGTCCCCCTGGTCACGGATAACATGCCTCATCAGCACGGTATCGACTAGACGCTGTCGTTTAATTATGCCGTATGCTTCCAAAATCAGGTAATACCTACTTCTCACAGTTGTCTCTAAGGTTGTCTAGCCCTCTTGTCTTTTGTTGTCTTCGTCGCGTGCTTGGACATGGGCTAGCGGCGCCTGCAGTTGCCGGTTTTACAAGCTACTGAAGTCACGCAAATTGATGTCAGCAGGATTATGATTCGTAGACTCACTCAAAATGTTATCAGGCCTCTAAAATCGCTTTGGAAAACGCTATCCCGACCAGCTCAGTATTTGAGTCTGGGAACGATTGCTATTGCGTCTTTTGTTATGGGAATTATTTTCTGGGGTGGCTTTAATACAGCGCTTGAAGCGACAAACACCGAGGCTTTCTGTATATCGTGCCACAGTATGCGAGATACCGTGTATCCGGAATTGCAGGGTACGGTTCACTGGAGTAACCACTCGGGAGTTCGTGCCACCTGTCCTGATTGTCACGTGCCGCATAACTGGACTCATAAGATCGCACGGAAAATGCAGGCATCCAAAGAAGTTTGGGGGGCAGTTTTTGGAACGATTGACACGCCTGAAAAATTTGAAGCTAAGCGTCTGGAGCTGGCCTCTCACGAGTGGGCGAGGCTATCAGCGAATAAATCGCTGGAATGTAAAAACTGTCACAGCTACTCCAGTATGAAATGGGAAGATATGTCGCCCCTTGCCGCAAAACAGATGAAATCGGCGGCAGAAAGAGATCAGAGCTGTATCGATTGTCATAAGGGAATTGCCCATCACCTGCCATCAACGGATGGTCGATCTCACCAATTACTCACTGCCGTTAACATCAGTGTGCCAGAGGTCGGGAAAAATTATTACGTAGTACTCCAGAAACCTGTTTTCATGAATGCTACCAGTAAAGAAGAGGCTGGCATGCTGAATATTGCAACTGAGATTGCAGTGACTGATAAGAGTGACGGGCGGGTTGAGTTCCGGCTGGAGGGCTGGCGGAAACGTATTGGCACCGGTCGAATCATTAATGAGGATTTTGGGATAAACATTAAAGAAGCTGAGCTCACAAAAGAGGCAGCTCAATCAGATGCTGTGGTGAAAGTTCTGGAGGAAAAGGTTGATGATGTGACTGGCCTTACCTGGCAGAAGGTGACGGTTGATTTGTTGACGAATGACAGTGAATTGACGGATAACGTGTCAGGTATGTGGGAATTTGCCAGCACAACCTATCGAGAAGCATGCAGCCAGTGCCATAGCCAGCCTGAAGTTGCTCACTTTGATGCCAATACCTGGCCGGGTATGTTCAATGGCATGATCGCCTTTGTGAATATGGATGACGATACCCAGAACCTGGTATTGAAATATCTACAGTTGCATTCATCCACCTATGCCGGGTCACATGCACAGATAGATGATCAACATAATCAGAGTGCAAAGACTCCTGAAACAGCATTGCCAGTGGCAAAACGACAGTAGCAGCAGAACCTGAAAGTTGCATAAGGAGAGATTGTTTATGACCATCAAACGCCGTCGTTTTCTTCAGGGAATGCTGGCTGGCTCATCGGCGGGTATGTTGCCTTTTTCAATGATAAAGGCGGCGGAAGACAGTGATGTCGGGAATGCTATTCTGGATGATGGTTGGAGGGTAACAGGCTCCCATTTTGGTGCTTTCAAGGCATACAGAGCAAATGGTGTTGTTAAAGAAGTTCGTCCCTTTGAGCTGGACAGAAACCCCACAGAGATGTTGAAAGGCATTCAGGGTTCAATCTACAGCGCTTCCCGTATTCGTTACCCCATGGTGCGGTTGGATTTCCTGAAAAATGGTTACAAATCTGACCGCTCAACACTGGGTGACAATCGTTATGTCCGTGTCACCTGGCAGGAAGCCTATAACCTGTTAATCCGTGAGTTGAATCGTGTTCAAACCATGTATGGCCCCTGGGCTTTGTATGCCGGGCAGACCGGTTGGCGTGCTACCGGGCAGTTTCATTCCTGTACTAACCATATGCAGCGGGCTATTGCCTTGCATGGCAATTATGTTCGGAAAATTGGTGATTATTCTACGGGAGCGGCACAGGTTATTTTGCCTTATGTGATTGGCTCCACAGAAGTGTACTCGCAGGGCACCTCCTGGAGCCTGATCCTGAAAAATGCAAACACTATTGTATTCTGGGCGAATGATCCGCTGAAGAACCTTCAGGTAGGCTGGAACTGCGAAACTCACAGTGGCATTGGTTATTTGAAACAGCTGAAGGCCAGAATCCAGGAAAAGAAAATTCGTGCGATCAGTATTGATCCTACGGTTACCAAGACAGCTGCTTTTCTGGGTATAGAAACGGTCTATGTAAATCCTCAAACCGATGTACCACTGATGCTGGCCATTGCCCATGAGATGATTGTCAATAAATCCTATGACGCCGAGTTTATTCGGGGGTACTCACTGGGCTTCAAAGAATTCAAAGCCTATGTGATGGGGGACACGGATAATACGCCTAAAACACCGGAATGGGCCGAACCGATCTGCGGGGTGTCAAAGGCCAAAATTCGAGAGCTGGCCGGCATTCTGACTACCGGTCAGGTGCAGATCATGATGGGGTGGTGTATTCAGAGACAGCAGCATGGGGAGCAGCCGTATTGGATGGGCGTTGTATTAGCCACCATGATTGGCCAGATTGGCCTGCCCGGGGGAGGTATCAGTTTTGGCCACCATTATTCATCGATAGGAACACCGTCTTCCGGTGGATCAGGGCCTAATGCATTTCCATTAAACCCTCCCGAAGGTGTTGAACCTGTTTTTGATAATGATGACTTCAACGGTTACTCGAAGGTGATTCCCGTTGCCCGGTGGATTGATGCGATTCTTGAACCTGGGAAAGTCATTAACTATAACGGTGGAAAGGTGACGTTACCGGATCTGAAAATGATCGTGATATCCGGCAATAACCCCTGGCACCATCATCAGGATAAAAACCGGATGAAAAAGGCATTCCACAAACTGGAATGTGTAGTGACCGTTGATTATGCCTGGAATCCGACCTGTCGATTCTCTGATATCGTTTTTCCTGCCTGCACGCAATTTGAACGGCATGACCTTGACCTCTATGGCTCTTATGCCCAGCGGGGAGTGCTTGCCATGCAAAAACTGGTGGAGCCACTCTTTGAGTCCCGCTCTGATTGGGATATCTGGCGGGAGTTCAGTGCCCTTATTGGGCGGCATCAGGAATATACCATGGGGCGGGATGAGTTTACCTGGCTCAACCATTTATACGATGGCTGCCGTACCAAAAATAAAGGCAAGTTCGAAATGCCAGACTTTCCGACATTCTGGCAGCAGGGCTTTTTTGATTTTGGCGAAGGTAAGCCCTGGGTTCGGCATGCTGAATTTCGGGATGACCCTGAAATCCATCCACTTGGCACGCCTTCCGGCTTAATCGAGATCTACAGTCGTAAGATTGCCCGTTACGATTACAGCAACTGTAAAGGACACCCAGTCTGGATGGAAAAGGAAGAGCGCAGTCATGGTGGCCCTGGTTCTGATCGGTTTCCAATAGCCTTGCAATCATGCCATCCAAACAAACGTTTGCATTCACAACTATGTGATTCCAAAGAGCTGCGTGAGACATACAGCGTTCAAGGCCGTGAACCAGTGTATATGAATGCCAAAGATGCCAAAAAGCGGGGAATCAGTGATGGGGATTTGGTTCGAGTGTTCAATGATCGGGGTGAGTTGATTGCTGGTGCCAGAATTTCAGAACGCTACTCACCCGGAGTGGCGCGTATTCAGGAAGGAGCCTGGTATGCACCGATTAATGCAGAAATAGGTTCTGTTGATACCTATGGTGATCCTAATACTGTGACACTTGATATTGGTACTTCCGACCTGGCTCAATGTTGTTCAGCCTTTACCTGCATTGTTGAGATTGAAAAGTGGCGGGGAACTGCTCCAAAGGTTACCGCTTTTGGTGGTCCAAAGGTTGTGCAAGTTTAAAAACTTATTGAGTAAGTAGTTAAATATGAAGGGGGCAAGTTGTTCCTGTCATATTCACAATATAATTGATTGATTAAATATAAGGTTTTTGGCTATGTACGGGACAAAACATATAGCAAGTCCGTGAACACTACTGGATCTTTTTT
>OODV01000142.1 GCA_900299555.1 uncultured Endozoicomonas sp. | reverse complement strand
CATTGGGCTACTTTATCCTGAGCACCAATGAGCTGGATCAGAACCGTCTGCATGCCGGTGAGCTGTTATCTACATACAAGTCGCAACAACAGGTAGAAGGCGGCTTTCGTTTCCTGAAAAGCCCGGACTTTCTGGTCTCTTCACTCTATCTGAAGAAACCGGAGCGCATTGAAGCGCTGTTGATGGTGATGACACTCTGCCTGATGGTCTATGCTGCTATCCAGCACAGAATAAGGTACGAACTGAAAAAGCAGAGTCGTGTGTTTCCAAACCAGAAAAAGAAGCCCTGCCAGAATCCAACAGCAAGATGGGTCTTCTTCTGCTTTCAGGGAATTAATGTATTAACGGTCAATAATCAGGAACAGCATGTGGTCGGTTTGAAATAAAAGCAGTGGACGATCATCCAAATTTTAGACATTTCTTACGAATCGGTTTATTCCTGATAGGGGCGGTGAAAGACAGTCATGACCACCCGTGAGATCGATTATTTTTTCAACAATCATCCATTCTAACGTTGTAATACCAATCGTGCTTTCTAACTACCGTAATGAGCATGGAGATATGGACGTCAGAACAAGGCAGAATGACGAGTAATAGCAGGGCTATTGCGAGGAATTCTAACGCTGGTCTGGTGTTCATATTTCCAGCGCAATAGCGTAGTTAGAAAGTTCGATTGGTATAATATCCACAGCACTCCCTTTAGGATTCAACCTCGGTTTATAAAAATAAAGCTAACTCAGGGAAGTTCTATGCGGCTTAACACGCTTTTGAAAGTACTGACACTTTTCGGTCTGGTCATTTTTGGCAATGCCCAAGCACAATGGAATCTGGATAAGAGCCAGTCAGAACTGTATTTCACCTTTATTAAAGCGGCACAGATTGGCACCGTGGGACATTTTGAATCCTTTGATGCCCATGTGACAGAACAGGGAAAAGCAAACCTGACCGTTGACCTGGCCAGCCTGAACACAGGCATCGAAAAGCGGGATAACCGACTCCGAAATATTTTCTTTAACACCTCAAAGTACCCAACTGCATATATTGAAATCAGCCTTAGCAAAACCATTCAGAAACGTCTGCAGGTGGGGGAAACTGAACAAGTCCGGGTGTCTGCCAAAGTAACACTGCATGGCAAGACTCAACGGCTCAGAGAGTTGGTTAACGTTACTTTACTAAATGAAAACACGGTCGAGGTGGCGACGGCTATTCCCGTTCTTCTGGATGTCAGTGATTATGGCTTAATGCCCGGGATTCAGAAATTGATCGAACTGGCTGGCGTAAAGAGCATTTCACAATCGGTTCCCGTCACCTTCAGACTGCGCTTTAACGATACTGCCAAGGCTCAACCGATGGATTCATAGTTCGTCGCGTCATATCTTATCGAATATGCCTGCGATACCTGCTGACTGTGCTGCGGGATTTTTTTGAACCACAAAGAGCACGAAGAATTGCGGTTCTTTTCCTTTGTGTACTTTGTGCTCTCTGTGGTTCAAATAAGAATCCCCGCAGCACGGCCAGGCTCCCAGAGTGAATCAATGGATCAGAGACAAGCATACCCCCTACTGGCGCTGCCTCCAGAAGCATTAAGGGGCATCCTTCCTCTGCACTAAAATGAAATATCCAGACTAAGGACTACTGGCTGTTTTCTTCCCCTGATTTTTCCGGGGCTTATTGGAAAACAGCTTGTCCAGTGTCATTTTTGGATCATCAAAAGATCCTTTAATCCGATAGCGAATACTCGCCAGCTGATCCACCTGTTTGCCCACGAGCTTATCCGCAATATAGATAATCCCGGCCACCTGAGGCGCTGTTCCTAAAAGAACACTGAGAATGGGCAGATTAGACGAGACTGGCAGGGTAACCACCAGGCTCAAATCCAGCTCTTCACGATTGGTATCGATGGTGCCGTCCAGCTTAAAATCAGACGAAGGACCTTCAATCACCATGGGTGAATCAAAGGTAATAACACCTTGGTTAAAATTCAGGCTCCCCCGCATCTGGTCAAAGCTGATACCGGATGAGTAGAGATCTGAAAAATCCAGCTGAATTCTTCGTGCCAGCGCTTCGGTGTTAAAAATCCCAAAGACTTTCAGCGTTCCCGAGGAGCTACTATCCACCTTCCGCAGCCGCCCTTTTTTCAGCAGGACGTCAACCCGACCTTTCATGGTAGCAACTTCACCCCCAATGGGTGACCCTTCCCAGTTGAGGCTGGCATCAAAGCGACTTTCTTTCGCTTCCAGAAAGCCTGAAAAACCCAGAGCATTCTGAAGATCTTTTATACCGGAGCCCTTTAATGTTCCCTGAACCCAGCTACGCTGATCACCATCCATCTGTACCCAGTCTGCCAGGCCTGAGAGAGAGACACCCGACAGTTCACCAGTAATATTATCAATCTTAACGCCATTGGGAGCATGACGAAGCTTGAAGCCAATACTTGCTGGTGCCCGGCTCCCCACCTGAATCCGGCTGATGTTCACATCAAGATTGGGCAACGTTGCAGGATTCACCTCTGCAAGGCTATCAACAGGCTCTTTACTTCCTTTGTCAGGCGGCACTGCTTTCGGGTCGGATTCAGGCAGATAAACGTGATCAACATTCAGCTTCCAGGGCGTTACCCACTGTTCTGGGATCCATAAATCACCTCTCAGTTTCTGCCCATCAACACTCAGTTTCATCCCTTTTCTTTCAAGTTGAGTCTCTTTCTGTTGCACTTTCTGCTGAACATGCTGCTGAAGCGAGACTGAAACATCCGGCCATTGATATTCACCATACTTCAATAAGCCAATACGAACATTGTCGACTTCTATACGTGAAGCCAGCTGTTGCTCACCGGGCTTACCAGGCTGCCCCTCAAAGCGTTCTTTCCATGGACCAATATCCAGAACCGGTAAGTTCCCCGTCACCAGAAACGTATTGCTGTCAGCTCTCTGCCAATCTACCGATTTTTGATGGGCTGACGGGTCATCGCCAAGAGTAATCAAGGCAGACTCCGGGGCAAATTCTGGCGTCATTTTCATCTCCAGCCTGCCCAGATTGGCCAGAGAAACATTCAACAACTCATGTCCCTCTTTTTTAACCAGGGAAAGATCAAGAGCGAGTGGCGTATCGGCCATTTTACCGATGGGATCCGGTAATTCAACTTCAACCCCGAGCAGTTCACTGTCCACTCTGAGTTCGGTGCTCCCTTGATCCAGCCCGAGTGATAATCGGGCACGATAATCAGTTTCACCTTCCAGTAAACTAAGCCAGTCCAGCTTCAACCAGTCCTGAAGGGAAGGAACCGATATGCTGCCAGTCCAGTCTATATCGGTGGTCACGGGCTGCTGATTCACAACCGAAGAACGAATCTGGAAGTTAGCTGGCTGACCAAAGAACCTGCCGGACAGTTGTTTCGCAGATAGACCACGCTCAGTGCTGAACGATAAATCGCCATCAATGCCATTCACATCAATATTCAGGTCTGGAATAGCGAACCGGAAGTCATTCACGGCTGACCGGATATCCACTGTAGAACGGTCCAGGTCATCAAGGGGAAGTGTCAAATTCAGCCCTGCATTCAACCCACCATCCAGCAGCCACTTTCTGCCCTCCCCTTCCATCCAGTCATTAATCGGTGTTTGCGTAAGAAAGTATTTGAGTGTTTCACCATCAGCATTCAGGTGGCTGCTGATTTTGAGAATCGACTCCCCTGTCAAGGGAACGCTGGCCACAATATTATCCAGCTTGCCACCGGCTGATTCAGCACTTTCAGCCAGCACTTCAACCCGATCATCATTAACATAAACCTGTCCTTTCAATGCGGTAATGACAGGCCAGTCTGGCTCGTAATCCAGTTCTCCATTACTGATATCAAAGAACAGTCCCCAGCGGGAATCCTGAGGACTATCATTTCCAACCTCTTCATCACCAACAAGGGCGCCGTTGTATATAAAGCCCCCACCAGAAATATCGGCTTTGCGAATCGCCGTATCCAGCCAGTGAGTCAGATCACTGTCCATTGGCATCAGAGCGGGCAGATATTTTCCGGTATAACGCGCATCGCCATTGCTCATGCCGACGGTAAGCGCCATATCCAGGCTTTCACCTTCATTCCACAGTAATGGAATATCCAGCCTTAATTTACCCTTTAAATCCCCTTCAGGTCCTTTCAGGGCAAGATCATCAGACCTCAGAATATAAAAGTCGTCGATAACGTCCCAATAAAGTCGAGCCCGGGCCGTATCGAATGTCCATGTTTCGCGAAACAGTTCAGGAAAACCCAGCTGGAACTGACGGGTATCAAGATCCAGATACCCCTGTAATAGGTTCATCCTTAATTGACCACTGACATTGCCTCCCGAGGGCGCACCCTTCCAAGCATCAACGGACACATTATCCAGACGCGCGCTCAAGTCAAAATCAAAGGGCTTCCGGGAAGGGAAAAGGCGAATGGCAAGATCATTCAACTGACCTTTGGGGTTCAAGGTCTGTATCAGATCAGCTACCGGTTTTGGTAATGCATCAGTATCCAGAACCCAACGCTTAAGCAGGTCAAGATTCAGCGTTTCTGTCGTAGCAGTAATCGTATACTCATCGGTTCGACCACCGGTCAGATACCAACTGCTTTCCCACTGATAGGTAGCACCATTATGCAAACGATTTTCCAATTGCAGATCATTCAACCAGATCTGCCAACTGGACTCTCTCTCTCCCTGGATAAACAGCTGCGACTGCCCTGAAAGATGGCTCAGATTGCCAGAGTTATCAACATAAGCCACATCCGGAGAGGCAACACGCCCCTGCACCTGCCAATGCTCATTGTCGTAGTGCCACTGGGTATCGAACTCAACCATGGCAACCAGCACATCATCATAGCAACCCGCCCATAACGCACAGAGCTGTTCAGCATTGAGGCCACTGGCTTTCGCGATACCCTGCCACTGTGACAATAAGCCTCGACTGGAAGTGCCATTGCCTTCGACTTCAAAGTAACCATCACCAACCTCAAGCCGGGCGGACAACTCTTTTCGATTATCATCCGTCAATACCGTCAGGTAACGACCATTGATATCACTATTTTCGCCATTAGCCTTCCTCAGATTCAGCCGAATGTTGCGAACATCAACCATCTGCTGAAGAGACAGCCATTCCAGTAAAGAGCCTTTGCGATATTCCGGAGTTTGCAGTGATGAACCGGCAATCTGCTGGATGCCAGAGAGTGCCCACCGGGCACCATCCCCCTGAACCAGATCAATATTCACACCTTTGACTTCCAGAGCCGTAAATACAGGTGCCCAGTGAAGTAACGACTCCCTTAGGCTCAGCTCCATATCCAGCTGTTCAATACTGAAGCCTGTAACATCCGCCTCTTTTCCCTTAAGAGTCAGCCCTCGCAGTGACAGCCATGGCTCCCCGTTATTCCATTTAGCAGTCATGGACTCAACCTGAAGGTCAGCATTTAAACGACCACTGAGAAAACGGGACAGTTCAGGCTGCAAGACAGGCAATGTACTAAACATCAAACGGCCGAAGGCAACCATGATCACCAGAATGGTCAACCCTGTGATCAGAAGTCTCCAGCTCCACTTCATCAAACTGTTGAGCATAGATATGCCACCAGACTGAGTCTTTACAGCCTCTGAATTCCGTTTGAGCGGAATAGTCCACTTAAGGCTGTTTAAAATCCGCTTCAACAACCCTGGCCCTGCCCTGACAAACCATCAACCTGCCCAGAATCAGACTGGCGCAAAACAACAATAACTATCAATGAAACCTCAACCCAAGCTCAATAATCATCATGACAAAATAAACAGTATTTTCATAAACGAAATGCGGCTTCTCACAACTAATGAGAAACCGCATTTCTAAAAGTATCAAATTCGCCAGTTAAACCAGAACTACATCAAACTGCTCCTGGGTATAAATGTGTTCAACCTGAAAACGAATCGGCTTTTGAATAAACTCTTCAAGGTCAGCGACATTATTGGACTCTTCATCTAACAAGCGGTCAATGACCGCCTCAGATGCCAGCACCATATAACTGTCACCGTCGTATGCCCGAACAGCCCGGAGGATTTCCCGGAAGATTTCATAACATATCGTTTCTGCAGTTTTCAGTGTGCCACGGCCTTCACAGGTTGGACAGGACTCACACAGAACATTCTCCAGTGACTCCCGGGTTCTCTTGCGAGTCATCTCCACCAGCCCCAACTCACTGACACCCGTAAAATTGGTCTTGGCGTGATCCTGCTCCATCGCTTTTTCAAAAGCCCGCTGAACCTGGCGCTGGTGCTCCGAATCTTCCATATCAATAAAATCAATGATAATAATACCACCAAGATTCCTTAACCTGAGCTGGCGGGCAATGGCTACAGCGGCCTCAAGGTTAGTTTTGAATATAGTCTCTTCCAGGTTCCGGTGACCAACAAATGCGCCGGTATTGACGTCAATGGTCGTCATTGCCTCAGTTTGATCAAGTATCAGGTATCCTCCTGATTTCAACTGAACCTTACGACTTAACGCCTTATTAATTTCATCCTCAACACCAAATAAATCAAAGATTGGGCGTTCACCAGGGTAATATTCCACCCGGCCGTCGATCTCTGGGACCAGTTTTTTCACGAACTTGGAAACTTTCTCAAACGTTTCTCGAGAATCAATTCGAATTTTCTCAATATTCGGATTCACCAGGTCCCGCATGGTTCGAAGATGCAGAGGAAGATCTTCATAAACCGTCGCGGGGGCCTTACTGTCCTTGATATTTTCTTCAATGGTATCCCACAGCCTGCGCAGGAAAAGAATATCCGCCCGAACCTCAGCATCACCAATACCTTCAGCGGCCGTTCTCAAAATAAAGCCGCCGGGGTCTGCAGAATATTCAGAAGGGCTTTCACTTTGGCCCTCAAGGCAGGACTCTACCAATTGCCGGAGACGCTCGCGCTCCTCGACATCTTCTATGCGAAGAGAAATGCCCACGTGGTTATTTTTGGGCATATGTACCAGATATCGGGCAGGAATTGAGATGTGTGTGGTTAAACGGGCCCCTTTAGTTCCAAGCGGGTCTTTAGTTACCTGAACCACCAGAGACTGGCCTTCATGCACCAGTTCATAGATAGGACGTTCCTGAGTTTCCTCGCTATTTTTTTCCTGCCTGGGTGCAATTTCACTGGCATGGATAAACGCAGCTCGCTCAAGGCCAATATCGACAAAAGCAGCCTGCATACCTGGCAGGACCCGGACGACTTTACCTTTATAAATATTGCCAACAATACCGCGACTACGAGCCCGCTCGACATAGATCTCCTGCAGCACTCCATTTTCAACGAGAGCCACCCGTGATTCCATGGGCGTGATATTCATGAGAATTTCTTCGCTCATCCCAGTCCCTCAATTCCTTTAATGCATTGACCTGTAATCCCTGTTTTTTACTCGAAAATTGATTCGAAAATTGAGGCACCACAGGTCAATACACTATCACCAATCCTTAGTAGAACTTATGTACAAGAAGGCTGTCTGACTTACCACTGACCTAATGAGAAAAAACGGATTTGGCCATTTATTTTCACTACGATCGGCTAAGTCCGGCAGTTTCCTGACAGATATACAATCCAGTTAGTTCGATCATACCAGTAATCAGAGTGCGTTTTTTGCTTCCTGACAAACTTTATACCAAAAACTGTTCCAAGAGACTTTCAGGCGAAAGATAACTGTATTTTTCTTACTGTTTTTTTATTCCGAACTCTTTAAAAACCTCATCCAGACATTACAGCCCAGAATAAAAGCATAAAGTCACAAGTGAGTGTTCACAATTAGTCATATGCCCAGCCCCTAAGCTTGCCAAACCCGGATATTAAAGTGATCAAGAAGGTGAGAAGTTTCCATTAACGGCAGCCCAACTACCGCTGAATAGCTACCGGATATACTGGCAACAAGAACTGCACCGTAGCCTTGAATACCGTATCCGCCTGCTTTATCCATTGGCTCACCCGTTGCAATATAGTCTTTAATTAACTGATCAGTCAGTTTATTGAACACAACATTAGTCACAGAAATTTCTGAATGGTGTTGTTTACCATCCGTGACGGCTACGGCGCTCATCACCTGATGGGTGTTACCGGAAAGCATTTTTAACATGTGATGAGCATCGTCTGTATTCCGGGGCTTACCAAGAATCTGCTTATTGCAGACAACCGTAGTGTCAGCAGCAAGAAGCGGCATTTTGAATGAGCCTGACGAAAGCACTTCCTGCCAGCCTGCCTCTGCTTTTTCCCGAGCCATTCTCAGTACATAGTCATAAGCAGCTTCCTGCGGCAACGGCGTTTCATCAATGTCACAAATCAATCTTTGAAAAGGTACGCCTATCTGTTTCAGCAATTCAGCTCGGCGTGGGGACTGGGAAGCAAGATAGATCATCTTAAACTCTGTATTCGGTCGCCTTGGGAGTATAAGGCTACACTACGCGAAAATAACGCCTCAAAAAGCGTAACCCGGACATAACCCAGGGCCAGATCACAGCACTGGAAACGGAAGGCAGAAGATACCAGACTGATGGAACCGTATCCCCAGCAGCGCTTCGCACCCAGAGAAGCAATACCTGGTAAAAACCAACCATTAAAAACACCATAAATGCCTGCTGCCAGACAGGAAACAACCTCAATCGCCGATGCAGGCTGAGTACAATAAATGCAACCATCAACATGCCAAGGGAGTTAAGGCCAAACAGGCTTCCCTGAAATACATCCAGCAACAAGCCAGTGATAAAGGCAAATAACAAACCGAATCGTTCAGGTAACGCCAAAACCCAGTAAATGACAACAAGAGGCACCCATGCCGGGCGCATCAGTGATAACCACTCTGGCAACGGCATAATACTGAACATCGCAGCAACCAGCAGGGTCATCCAAACAACCCAGTGGGCATTAGCCTGCTGAATCATAACGCCCGCCCCTCTTCAGTCTTTTTGATCGATTCTGGCTCTTTTATGGGTTCTGACAGTACTGGCTCCACCGGCTCAATGAGATCCTTAACCTCACGAAAAACAAGAAGCACGACCCGGCTTCGGTTCACTTTTGCCAGAGGCTGAACCTCAATAGTGGCAAAGGCATCGCCCGGTTTATGCCTGACATGAGTGACCACACCGACGGGATAACCTTCCGGATAGATACCTCCAAGACCGGAACTGGTTAACAGGTCTCCCTCCTGAAAATCTTCTGTGGTCGGAATGTGCAACAACTCAAGACGATCTGCCCGACCAGTGCCTGCAGCAATAGCTCGATACTTAGTTCGGTTATTCTGAACAGGGACTCGCGCAGCCAAATCAGTCAGCATTAATATCCGACTGCTCACAGGGCTGACTTCAACCACCTGTCCCATAACACCATGAGCATCCAGGATGGCCTGACCTTCATAGACTTTGTCGAAAGAGCCTTTATTAATAACCACACGATGCCTGAATGGGTCAGGATCAACACCGACAACTTCAGAGACCAGCACCTGCTCATCCAACAATTCAGAAGAGTTCAACAGTTCTCTCAAACGAATATTTTGTGCTGTAAGTGACGCCAGCTTCTGAACTTTCTGCTCAAGAATCAGGTTTCTGGCTTTCAGGCGGGCATTTTCCTGCAACAACTCATTACGCGATATAACAACTTGTGATGCCGTCCCCCATATACGCCCAGGCAGGTCCGCAAGAAAGAGAACGGGAGTAGCGGCGACGGTCAACCATTGGCGAACCTGTGACAGTGCTCGATAGCTATGATCAAAATACAATAATGCCAGTGACAAGATGCCTAGCAAAACAAATCGTGTAACCAGTGACTGGCCTTGACTGAAAATCGGTTTAATAACCTGCTCCTTACCAGGCCTCAATGCTACTTACATTGAAAATGCCATTTGTAAATTCACCCACCTCTCCAGATTACGATGGTTTACAAAAACTTTGCTGTCACCCTGACTGAGACTGGCATTTTCCAGCGATCCACTATGTGAAGTAATGATAATTGTCAACGACCATTTATAAACCTCTGAAGCCCAAGAGGTATAGACACAACAGAAACCAGGTCGCTGATTAAAAAGCAATGATCAACTTTGCCTGACGGCAGGCTAAAATAGCAAATCAGCAATATCTCCAGAGGATATATTGCTGATTATTTTGCAAGTAATTTTTGACTAATAGAGGCTGTAGCATCTGATTAATCAGTGGATAAAAGATCCATACGGTGTTTATCCATCATTTCAATCGCCCGGCCGCCACCACGGGCCACACAGGTGAGAGGGTCTTCAGCAACCAAAACTGGCAAGCCGGTTTCTTCGCTGATCAGTTTATCCAGATCACGCAACAGTGCTCCACCACCGGTCAGCACCAGGCCACGCTCAGCAATATCTGAAGCCAGTTCAGGCGGAGATTGCTCCAGAGCACTCTTCACGGCCTGAACAATAGCAGTCAATGATTCCTGAAGCGCTTCCAGAATCTCACCACTGTTCAGGGTAAAACTCCGTGGAATACCTTCCGCCAGATTACGACCACGCACATCAATTTCCAACAACTCATCACTTGGATAAGCGATCGCAATTTCCTGCTTGATACGCTCAGCGGTAGCATCACCGATCAGGCTACCATAGTTGCGACGAACATAGGTCACAATGGCATCATCAAAGCGGTCACCGCCAATGCGCACAGATTCAGAATAAACCACGCCACTGAGGGATATAATCGCAATCTCAGTAGTACCACCACCGATATCCACGACCATGGAGCCGCTGGCTTCTTCAACAGGCAGCCCAGCACCAATGGCGGCAGCCATGGGTTCTTCAATCAGATACACTTCCCGGGCACCGGCACCAAGAACCGATTCACGGATGGCCCGCTTTTCAACTTTGGTTGACTTGCAGGGCACACAGACCAGCACTCTCGGGCTGGGCTGAATAAAACTGTTCTCATGCACCTTATTAATAAAGTGCTGAAGCATTCGTTCACAGACATCAAAGTCTGCAATAACGCCATCCTTCATTGGGCGAATTGCGGTGATATTGCCAGGCGTCCGACCCAGCATCCGCTTAGCATCGGCACCAACGGCCACAACGCTCTTCTGGGTGCCCAGATTGCGGATAGCAACCACGGAGGGTTCATTTAACACTATGCCCTTTTCACGGACATAGACCAGAGTGTTGGCAGTTCCAAGGTCGATCGAGAGATCGCTGGAAAACAGGCCACGTAACCTTTTCAGCATGTTATGGTGTACCTTGATTCAAGGCTTGGGTAATTCCAGAAACTCTAACAATGCTGTCTCCAGAGGGCAAGCAGCAATTGTGCTCTGTGGGAACTGTGCCTGAATCATTTACCTCAGTGAAAGCATTCGGACAAAGGTTCCATTACTGGGATTTACCGAAAAATCAGGTGGTAACCCATGCATGTCCCCAACGGATAGCGGTTTATTTTTTACAGCAACCCGCACTCTGCTTACCTCTCCTATAGAGAGAACTACACTGACTTACCGCATCCATATCCATGAAACCCTTGAGAAATAAGTGGCCAACCCATACATTAGCTCCTTATTTATTTAGAAGTGATATTATCTGAAATTCGATAATCACTTTCATAGCCTGACTACACAATAAGTGATTTTTTCACTCATTGTTGTTTATTTATGGAGAAATCAAACGAATGGCCATCGACGCCTCTGGAATCAAAAAGGTTGCACACCTTGCACGTTTATCCATTGACGACAATGCCGTGGAAGCAACAACCGCCACCATCGGCAGTATACTGGAACTGGTCGATAGAATGCAGGCCGTAGATACACAGGGCGTTGAGCCCCTGGCACACCCTCTGGATGCAATCCAGCGCCTGCGCCCTGACATCGTAACCGAAGAAAATCAACGGGAACAATTACAAAGCTGTGCACCTGCCGTCGAAGAAGGCCTCTTTCTGGTTCCCCGTGTTATCGAGTAACACGATAGTTGCTGAAGCAGTAAACATGGTAGAAACGCCGAAATGGCATTATTTTCATAGTAACTGCTCTGAGTCCGGTAGAAGCTGAGCCTCTTCTATACAATACGTCTTCCAACCGACCGAACCCCATGTACGATAAAACCATTGCAGAACAGAGCCGGGCATTAGCCAGTGGCGAAATATCCAGTGTCGAACTGACACAAAGTTATCTTGACCGAATCAAGCAGTATGATGGTGACATTAACAGCTTCATTACGGTGACTGAAGAATTAGCCCTGAAACAGGCAAAAGCAGCGGACGCATTGCGTACTGCAGGCAATGCCAATGCCATGACCGGGATTCCTGTTGCCCATAAAGACCTGTTTTGCACGGAAGGCGTTAAGACCTCCTGTGGCTCCAAAATGCTGGACAACTTTATTGCTCCATACGAATCCACCGTAACCGGTAAATTCAAAGATGCCGGCGCGGTAATGCTCGGCAAAACCAATATGGATGAGTTCGCCATGGGCTCTTCCAATGAAAACAGCCATTACGGCCCAGTCAAAAACCCCTGGGACAAATCGGCAATCCCGGGTGGCTCCTCCGGTGGTTCGGCAGCAGCCGTATCAGCACTGCTGGCAGCAGGTGCTACCGGCACAGACACTGGTGGCTCCATTCGCCAGCCAGCCTCCCACTGCGGTATTACCGGCCTCAAGCCAACCTACGGCAGAGTATCCCGTTATGGCATGGTCGCCTATGCCTCAAGCCTCGATCAGGCCGGCCCCATGACCCGCTCTGCAGAAGATGCCGCCATTATGCTGAACACCATGGCTGGCTTCGATACCAGAGACTCCACCTGTCTGAACCATGAAGTACCAGACTACACAGCATCACTGAATGATTCATTGGAAGGTCTGACCATAGGCCTGCCAAAAGAGTATTTCACGGCCGGTTTGGACAGTGAAGTCGAACAGCAGATCCGTAATGCTATCGCTGAGTATGAAAAGCTTGGTGCAAAGGTTAAGGAAGTCAGTCTGCCCAATGCCGAGCTGTGCATTCCTGCCTACTATGTCATTGCGCCAGCAGAAGCTTCATCCAACCTTTCCCGCTTTGACGGGGTTCGTTTTGGATACCGCTGTGAAGATCCAAAAGACCTGATGGATCTCTACATCCGTAGCCGCAGTGAAGGTTTTGGAGAAGAAGTCAAACGTCGCATTATTGTTGGTACCTATGCCCTTTCTGCAGGCTATTACGATGCTTACTATCGTAAGGCTCAGCAGATTCGCCGTCTGATCCGCGATGATTTCCTCAACGCATTCAAAGAGTGTGATGTCATTATGGGGCCAAATGCACCAACATCCGCCTTTGATCTTGGCTCCATGAGTAATGACCCGGTAGCCATGTATCTCTCGGATATCTATACACTGTCGGTTAACCTGGCTGGCCTTCCCGGACTATCCGTTCCAGCAGGTATGGCAAATAACCGCCCTGTAGGTCTGCAGATTATAGGTCAGCACTTTGATGAGGCCCGTCTGCTGAATATTGGTCACTGCTTCCAGCAGGCGACAGACTGGCACCAGAAATCTCCGGCATTGGTATAGGACACAGTAACATGCAATGGGAAACCGTTATCGGACTGGAGATTCACGTCCAGCTCGCCACCAAAACCAAAATCTTTTCCGGTGCCTCCACTGCTTTTGGTGCAGCACCGAACACTCAGGCCTGTGCGGTAGATCTTGGCCTGCCGGGTATCCTGCCGGTCGTTAACGAAGAAGCTATTAACATGGCCATTAAATTTGGCTTGGGCATCGACGCCGAGATCAACAAGGTCAACGTCTTCGAACGTAAAAACTACTTCTACCCGGATCTGCCAAAAGGCTATCAGACTACCCAGCTGGAAAAACCCATTGTTGGTGCCGGCCACGTTGATATCACCTTGACTGACGGCTCCACCAAACGCATCCGAGTCCACCACGCCCATCTGGAGGAAGATGCAGGGAAAAGCCTGCACGAAGACTTCCACGGCATGAGTGGTATCGACCTGAACCGTGCAGGTACTCCACTGATAGAGATTGTTACGGAGCCTGATATCCGCAATGCTGAAGAAGCCGTGGCTTTTGCTAAAAAGCTGCACTCTATTGTCACCACACTGGGTATTTGTGATGGCGAAATGTCGCAGGGCTCCATGCGCTTTGACGTAAACGTATCTGTTCGTCCAAAGGGCCAGAAGGAACTCGGCACCCGTACAGAAACTAAAAACCTGAACTCTTTCAAATTTATGGAAGCAGCTATTTTCAAGGAAGTAGAGCGCCAGATTGAACTGATTGAAGATGGTGGCACCGTTATTCAGGAGACCCGTCTCTATAACGGCGATACCGGAGAGGCTCGCTCCATGCGCAGCAAAGAGGAAGCTAACGACTATCGTTACTTCCCGTGCCCGGATCTGCTGCCTGTTATTATTGACGACAGCCGCCTTGAAAAACTGAAGGCAGAAATGCCTGAAATGCCCGATGCCAAAAAGGCACGCTTTATCACTGATTTTGGTCTGAGCGATTATGACGCCGAAATTCTCTCAGCAGATCAGGCAACCGCTCACTACTTTGAAGCCACAGTCAGCGTCAGTGATGATGCCAAGCTCTCTGCCAACTGGATTATGGGTGACCTCTCCAAGTCCCTGAACCAGAACGGTATGAGTATTCCTGAAAGCCCGGTTTCTGCCGATATGCTCGGTGGCCTGATCAAACGCATCAAAGACAACACTATTTCCGGCAAGATCGCGAAAGAAGTCTTTGAAGTCCTCTGGCAAGGTGAGTGCAGCACCGCTGATGAAGTGATTGAGAAAAAAGGTCTCAAGCAGGTGACCGATACGGGAGCCATTGAAGCCATGATTGATGAAGTTCTGGCAAGCAATGCCCAACAGGTCGAAAACTATCGTGCAGCCCCTGAAGACAAGCGCGGAAAAATGATTGGCTTTTTTGTTGGCCAGTGCATGAAGGCTTCCAAAGGCAAGGCCAACCCCGGTATGGTTAACCAGATTCTAAAACAGAAGCTGGATGGATAAATATGCCCCTCCCTCAGTTTAAGACTGAGGGAGTCAACCCCCATATTAAATCCACAGTCCATATAAAATCATACGATGATCAACGTTTTTCTATAGCGTTTCAAACTTTGCAAGGGCTTCACTCCAGCTGCTTTTCTTTTTCCGCCAAGTATAATTTTTTAAAGCTTTTGTATCCTGTCACATCATCGCCAGTTCTATGTCCACTTTCGTTGTGGGCCAGTTTTTGATGTATTTCGTCCAGCCTGAAAAGCAGATCATCTATACACAATTCGGGACCATTACAGCCAACTTGAAAAAATTTTGAAAAATCAAGCGACTCAGTCCATCGACTATGATTTATATTGTTGATCAAAATAATGGTAGTCTGAAGCATTGAAGGTTGCAGAGAAAACCAGCGTTCCCTCTGCTGCAAAAGAGCCTGGTTTGAAAAAATCTCAACTCTATACTTGGCGCACTGCTGCCAACCGGAAAAACGATCAGTGAACGCGAATCAGCATTAGCCACTGAAAATGCCAGGCTTAAGCGGCAGTTAGCTGAGCAGGCAGATGAACTTGAAATCGTAAAAAAGGCGGCCACCTACTTCGCGAAGAATCAAAAATAGAGCGTTTCTCGAAGTGGGTTCCACCATTGGGTCAGGCACCTTAATACGCATGGCCAAAGAGCTGAGAGTCATGCTGCCCGTGACCTGTTAATCCGGGAAGCCTTTCATCGAAGCAAAGGTCGTTCGGGCGCTCGTTGTATCCAGAAAGACCTTGAAGAGGATGGTTTCCCTTGTTGTCTCAAAACGATACAGGCCAGCATGAAACGGCAGGAGCTTATCCCCAAAGCGGCAGGGAAGTTTAAATTGACAACCGATAGCAAGCACTCATTGTCCATTGCACCTAACTTACTGAAGCGCGATTGTTCGGCGTCAAAACCTGATCAGAAGTGGGCAGGTGACATCACGTACCTATACACGACAAAAGGTTGGCTATATCTGGCCGCCGTCATCGACCTGCTCTCTCGCAAAATCATCCGCTGGTCGATGGACACCACCATGAAATCGAGCCTGGTCTGCAATGCATTGAATATAGCTCTATTGAGTCGTAAATTTCCCAAATGCGTGATCTTACATAGCGATAGAGGTAGTCAGTATTGCTCAGACGCTTTTCGAAATATCCTCAGCGAAAATGGATTACAACAAAATATGAGTCGTAAAGGTGACTGTTGGGATAATGCCGTGTTGAAAGCTTCTTTCATTATTTGAAAGTTGAGGCAGAGCTTTATGAGCCAACAATGAATCGAGATCAGATGCGCGAGGCGGCGTTTGAATACATCGAAGTTGATTATAACCGGACACGTTGGCACAGTTCATAGGGATATGTGAGCCCTGAAAGATATGAGCTGGCAGAAGTAGCTTAATCCCGTATCCATTTTTACTGCTTCAGATCAAAACAACAATATCTCCGGCTGGCGCTGCACAACTGGCCAAGTTCAACAGGCCCCACAACCTCCATAGCTTACATAAATGCAATAATTTCTAGCCTTCCCACCTGTAACTCAACAATCACCAGCCAATAGAATAGTAAACGACAATTTAAATATAATTTTCCGAAGCTGTGGTATTTTGATAATTTATGAAATATATTGATTGAGAATAATAATAACTGTTAGAGCCGTGCTGTTTGATTTCAAGCAACACAGCCAGAAAGGACTTCCATATGAAACAGGCATTATCTCTTGCTTTTCTTGCCTTGCTGCCCTCAATCACCAATGCTGACTGGCAACCCGATAAAATAAGTCTGGCTTATGGTCAGTCTATTGCACCATTTAGTGACCGGCAGGCTGAGATCAGGCAATATCGACTGGCTCTTGCCTGGAACCTTTCAGACGCTCTGTGGTCCTCAGAGTCAATTCTGCTACAGAGTTATGCAGAACTTGCTCTAGGCAACTGGAAAAGTACTCTAAACCCAACTGAAGACAGCCGTCGAATAGGGGCTGACACCGTAAAACAGATTAGCTTAAGCCCTGTTTTACGCTTCACAAGTAACGGCCCATTAATTGGCGAAACCTCACCTTTTCTTGATCTTGGTGTTGGCGTTGGTTATCAGAGTGAAAAAGATATTGAGCAGCAGCACCTTTCCGGAATCAATATGGGCGGACACTGGCAGTTTGAAACCCGGGCAATGGTTGGCCTGACACTAGGAGACGATAATCCATTTGAAGCCAGCTATGGCTGGATGCACTATTCAAATGCCAACCTGAACAGCGATAATGAAGGGCTTGACTTCCAAACCCTCCAGCTGGCTTATCGCTTTTAACTGACAGCTAATTTTTACAAAATAGAGGCCTGAGGCTGCCAGCTCCCCTTCAGGTCTAATGATTAGTGATCAACCATTAACCAGGAAGTGAGCCCAGATACTGGCAACATACCCTAAAGCAATGGCCCAACTCCACCGCAGGTGGGTCATAAAGGTGTAGCCACCTTTTGAGGTTCCCATCAAGGCGACACCAGCAGCTGAGCCGATTGAGAGCAAGCTCCCTCCTACCCCCGCTGTCAGAGTAATCAGCAACCACTGGAACGTATCCATTTCAGGATCCATACCCAGGATAGCAAACATCACTGGAATATTATCTACCACCGCAGACACAACACCGGCAATAATATTGGTCCACGTGGCTCCCAGGTCGGCATACATGGTTTCCGAGGCAAGGTCGAGGTAACCAAGATAACGCAACCCTCCTACGGAGAAAATAACCCCAAAGAAGAACAATAGGGTGTCCCATTCTGCATGGGCAACCTCCTGAAAAATATCAATCTTCTCATCCTTTGCTGCCGGTCGAGCGGTTAACCTCCGATTACTGGTCAACCCTTGAATGTGCATGAAATAGGTATAGAACATCAGCAAGGCAAGGCCGGTCATCATCCCCATAAATGGCGGAAGCCCAAGCACCTTTTCAAAACTGACTGCCAGGAAAATGGTGACCAGAAAAAGGAAACAAATCATCATGCCGCCACGCCGAATGGAGCTATCAGCCTTAATTCCAACGGGCCGTCCCTGATCGATGAAGAGACTCATAATAACGGCAGGAACCAGATAATTGATGACAGACGGCAAGAACAAGCTGAAGAATTTAAAAAATTCAACCTTACCCGACTGCCATACCATCAGCGTAGTAATATCACCAAAGGGGCTGAAGGCCCCACCAGCATTGGCAGCCACAACCACATTGATCATTGCCAGCGTGACAAACTTTGGATTGCCCTCTCCGACGGCCATAATCACTGCCCCCATTAACAGCGCTGTGGTAAGGTTGTCAGCCACCGGAGAGATAAAGAATGCCATGATACCTGTAATCCAGAAGAGGCTTCGGTAATTAAAGCCCTTGCTGATCAACCAGCTTCGAAGCGTGGCAAACACCTGCCGGTCCTCCATGGCGTTGATGTAGGTCATAGCAACCAGCAAGAACAGGAACATCGCTGCATACTCTTCAAGATCATGCATGACGGCCTGTTTTAATTCTTCATGGGGAACACCCTTCTGTGCGGCAATGAAGGCTATAAGAGCCCATATGATTCCCGCTGCCATAATGACCGGTTTGGATTTACGCAGATGAAGCTGCTCTTCTGTCATCACCAGGCAGTAGGCAATCACAAAAATAGCAATGCATGCCCAGGCAAGCGGGTTTGATGTCACACCAAGCACTTTATCGCCAGCCATTACAGTAGTTGGTAGACAGGTTAATGCTCCTACAGAAAGGAGTCTTTTCATTATTGTCGTCATCATTCTGTCCCACAGGCTCTAATTTAAAAGCCAGTGATTGAATTGGTTAATTTATCAGCTAAGAGCCAATTGAGCGCCGCGAAGGATAACGCTACAGACAGAAGAGTGCAAAAAAGCATCAGTCACAAAAGTATTATTTAACAGTATTCAGAACATGCTCACAGCCAGAGGATACAAACCTGTAAACTAAAACGCTCTGAAAAATGAATTATTAATACTCTATTAACTTAAAAATCGGTTCATATGGAACAATAATTCAACAGATTTGCGTATAGACTTTATAAAACAACTGTCCTATGTATTTCTCAGTTTAAAGAGAGTGTCTGATGTCTATCGCTCCAAAACTCCAGGCTTTTCTGAATCATAACCAGGTAGATTATGAAGTGGTCAGTCACCCTTATTCAGACCGCGCACTCAATACAGCTCATGTCGCCTGCGTTCCTGTTAAAAACATGGCCAAAGCAATTGTTCTTCAGGACGATGATGGCTACGTAATGGCAATCGTCCCTTCAATGAACAAGCTCATGCTACGCTGGGTCAACACCAAGCTTAACCGACACCTGCACCTTGTCAGTGAACATAGCCTTGAGGAGCTTTTCCCGGACTGTGAGATGGGTGCAGTCCCAGCCATGGGGATCGCTTACGGAATGAAAACCTGCTGGGATGATGAGCTCAACGCTGTTCAGGATTTATACTTTCAGGGTGGAAACCACCGTGAGCTGATTCATCTACAGAGAGAACAGTTTAAAAAACTGCTTCAAGGACAGCCCCATGCCGCTATCAGTTGTGATCCCGATGAGGCAGACGCATACGCGACTGATAATTGAGTATTTACTGGTAATAAACTGAACATTCAGCGAATCATTTTTTTAACAAAAAGCACCACAAACAGAGCCAGGGAAAAGCTGCCTGTGAAAGCTTCACAGGCAGCAAAGATTCGAGATAACCCAAGGGGCGTCAAGTCTCCGTACCCCAAGGTAGTAAATGTCACGACACTAAAATACAGACAATCCAACCAGTAGAGCAGGTTTTGAGATAATCCAGCATTTCCACTGAAGCGAACAACGGTATCCCCGTCCTGCACACCGGTAAACAAGTATATAAATGAGTAAAGCATGATAAGTACGATGGAAAAAACGACCACTCGCAATGGCGACTCACCATACCCGCTGATCTTATCCACCAGGTAAGAGATAAGGCGTTGCCGGGAATATTTCGGCATCTGAAGACGATGAAAAACCCTTTCTCGATAGAAAAAATGGCCCGCCGCAGTCATCATCCCAAGGTGTTCACAATGACGCCGAATGTTTCTTGCAGACTCTTCCGCCTCTTCATACATGGTAATAGCATTTTTAGGATCTGCTTCAGCTTCTTGCTCCTGATAAAGCTTCTCTCCCCAGGAAACATGGTCTAACAGACTGTTTTTCAGATTAACCCCCAACAGATTGCAGCCTGCAAGATTTGCGCGGTTCAGGTTGGCATTGGAAAGGTTAGCTTTTAACAGTCGAGTGCCTGACAGATCAATTCGATACAGGTGCGCTTTATGAAGACTGGCACGACTCAAGTCACTATTGATCAGTTGGAATGGCTTGCTACTGCCGTGATTGACCAAATCCACATTATCAAGATTGGCTTTTAGAAGGATAAAACCATCCATGGGCTGGCCATTTTTCGCTCTCTCTTCAAGCCTTTCTTTTACATCGTCACCGGTTTTGTCTGCATCGGGATCGTGCCAGAAACAAAACTGACCTCCCGATTCAGCCAAATCTTTACACCGACCAGATTTCCCGAAAAAAGTGCACTGATGCTCTGAAACCTGCAACTGATTCAAACCATGAATCCCATACTTTCCCATAATTTACGGTGCTGACAACGACAAATCTGCCAGTAAAGGCCAACACTCATGGATATATCGGCGCTCTCACGAAGGGATTTAAATAGCCATTCGCTTTACAGATCACCACCTTTTCAACACACTGAAAAGTTCAGGGTTAACAGAGACTCCTCCCATGAAAATTCTCTTTATACTGACCTCACATGATGAACTTGGTGCTACCGGTGAAAAGACGGGATTCTGGCTTGAGGAGTTTGCAGCTCCTTACTACCGCTTTCTGGATGCTGGTGCAGACATTACCCTGGTATCTCCTGCCGGAGGCCAGCCTCCGGTTGACCCCAAAAGCCAGTTGCCTGACTTTCAAACCGACTCAACCCGACGCTTTGCTCAAGACCAAGCTCTTCAGGAGAAACTGGCCAGCACTGGCAAATTAGCCCAGGTTTCTGCAGATGATTATGATGCAGTATTTTACCCTGGAGGACATGGCCCTCTCTGGGACTTAACCAATGCCCCTGACTCCATTGCCCTTATTGAACGTTTTTACCAACAGGGCAAGCCAGTTTCTGCTGTATGCCATGCTCCGGCAGTTCTTCTAAAAGCCCTTAACCAAAATGGGGAGCCTCTTATTAAAGGCAGGAAGGTCACTGGTTTCAGTAACAGTGAAGAGGTTGCCGTACAACTGGAAGGAATTGTTCCTTTTTCTCTGGAAGACGAACTCAAAAAGGCGGGAGGCATTTATACACAAGGCCCCGACTGGAATAGCTACACGATTCACGATGGCCTTATAATAACCGGACAGAACCCAGCCTCTTCGGAAGCCGTTGCCGATGCCGTTATCGCTCTGCTCGCGTAGATAGATTGCATCACCAGAAACGCAAGGAACCAAGAACAGTGAAAAAATCCGCGATCCTATGCCTGCTTGCACTTCCGCTAATGATCAACACGAAAGTGCAGGCTGATTCGGCCGAGCTCCCCTGTCCCGAGAGCCCCAACTGTGTCAGCAGTCTGGTTTCTGGCAAGCAGAATATTCCACCGTTCTATTTCCACGATACCGATAACACACAAATTAAGGAAAGACTGGTGAACACTTTGCAGAGCTGGCCTAATGCAGAGGTCATCAGCAGTAATGAACAGGTTGTCATTACTGTTTTTACAACGCCCTGGCTTAAGTTCAAAGATGACCTGATACTGATCATCCGTCCTGACGGCAGGGTTGATGTTCGCTCTTCCTCCCGTATCGGATATTACGACTTTGGTGCTAACCGGCGCCGTGTTGAACTGCTGAGAACAACATTAACCCCTATTCAATAACAGAAAGCCGAAGCCAAACAGCCTTAACAAGCTCTCTATCAGGCAGTTAGAGCAGTCAGCCTAGGCAAACCCCGCCAGAAACGTGTAAGCTTTGCTCATTTTGTGTAGTGATCATCGGACCATTTTGGTTTGGATTATGGTCGACACAGATCAATGGGTGTGACTCCCTTGGGATAAAGGTATTCCATAAAGACAGGAGGTAATGTGGTCACCTTAACGTTATACGGCATACCAAACTGCGACACCATTAAAAAAGCCCGGCGCTGGCTGGAGAGTAAAGGTATTGAATACCGTTTCCATGACTACAGAAAGGACGGCCTTGAAAAAAGCATGCTTGAAGCATGGACAAAGGAGTTGGGCTGGGAAGCTCTACTGAACCGTCGTGGAACTACCTGGCGGAAAATTCCTGAAGAAGCGAAGTCTGCGATCAATGCCGAGCGTGCAATTAGCCTGATGCTGGAACAGCCAGCCATGATCAAACGCCCTTTACTGGATACGGGCAACCAGATGTTACTGGGTTTTTCTGAACAAGAATACAGTGACCAGCTTTTATAACGAGCGTGGTGCCTGTCGAACTTAAGCGTCTGTAACGGGGATTACGAGAATTTCTAGATCAGTTTATCGTAACCGCAGCAGAACCGTCTTAATTCCAACAGCCCCCTGAAAATTGAAGGAATGATAAATGAGTAAACAGCATTTTAGTCTGGCCATTGGTATTGGCAGCAAAAATCAGAAAGACCAGTGGCTGGAGGTATTCTACCCAAAGCCTATCCTTAACCCGGCTCCTGAGCTGCTGGATAGCATTGCCAAGCTGGTTGACTACACCGGTGGTAATGAGTTTATTGAGCTTGATAGCAAAACCCTGCATGCACTGGAAGATCTGTTTGTTGATATCGAGCAAACTGTACTGGCTACCATAACGCGTAGCCTGGAAGAAAGTGAGCAACCACGGGTAATCACCATTTTGGAAACTGATGATGCTCCCACCAGCACACCTGAGGCTTATCTTAAGCTGCACCTGCTGTCACATCGCCTGGTAAAACCACACGGCACCAACCTTCAGGGCATTTTCCCATTATTACCGAATGTAGCCTGGACCAGCGAAGGAGCTATTGACCTGGAAGAGCTGCCAGCCCGCCAGCTGACTGCCCGTGCAGAAGGTCGTGTTCTGAGCGTCAATTCAGTGGATAAGTTCCCGAAAATGACGGACTATGTGGTACCGACTGGAGTGCGTATTGCCCATACTGCACGGGTTCGTCTGGGTGCTTATGTTGGTGAAGGTACGACTGTAATGCATGAAGGCTTTATCAACTTCAACGCCGGTACCGAAGGCAAGAGCATGATTGAAGGTCGTGTTTCTGCAGGCGTCATGGTTGGTGAAGGTTCTGATCTCGGTGGCGGCTGCAGCACCATGGGTACCCTTTCCGGTGGTAACAACATTGTGATCTCTGTGGGCGAAAACTGTCTGATCGGTGCTAATGCTGGCCTTGGCATTCCACTGGGTGACCGCTGCATTATTGAAGCTGGGCTTTACCTCACAGCCGCCAGCAAGGTTCAGGTGCTTGATGATCAGAAAAATGTGGCTGAAGTCGTAAAAGCCGGCGATCTGGCGGGCAAATCAGACCTGCTGTTCCGCAGAAACTCACTGACTGGAGCACTGGAATGCTTGACCAACAAGTCCGCCATTGAACTAAATGATGAGCTACATTCTCATAACTGATCATATTATCGCGCATTAAAGTACTAGATAGTCTGGACAGCCCCGTTGCATAATAACGGGGCAATTCAATGGACCAGGTCTTTACAATAAAAATGCGTCATACGATTTTTGATACACCTGTCGTTAACAGCTGTTTTCGCCTTTTATCCCGTCTTGGCCTGAAGCTGTTTGGCTGGAAGCTTGAAGGCCAGCGCCCTACAGCCCGAAAGTACGTCATTATTGCCGCTCCGCACACCAGTAACTGGGATTTTGTCCTGACTATTGCCTTCGCCTTCTGCTTCCGCATGAAAGTGTTCTGGATGGGGAAAAGCAGCCTCTTCAACGGTCCGCTTGGCGGCATAATGAAGTGGTTGGGAGGCATACCGGTTGACCGCAGCAAAGCCAATGGGCTGGTTCAACAAATGGTAGATACCTTCCATAACTATTCGGACTTCGCCATTGCCATACCCCCAGAAGGTACCCGAAGTAAAGTCCGCCAGTGGAAAAGTGGCTTCTACCACGTAGCTCACGGGGCAGGGGTTCCCATCGCACTGGGTTTTCTAGACTTTAAAAAGAAAGTTGGTGGTTTTGGCCCCATGTTCTTTACTACAGGCAACTATGAATCAGACTTGGAAAAGATACAGGAATTTTATCAGCATATGACCGGTAAAAATCCAAAGCAGTTTGCCTGATTACAAGGAGTAACTTGCTTAAACCTATTTATTAGCATTTGGCTACCTAACTATATTACTGTCAGGTGGCCTCATTAATGTGTTTTTTATAAAACCGTGGAACCAATTATAATCACATGAGTCCAAGAATATATTAAACAACAAATCATTTTAAGAGCATTATTATAAGACAATGATACCTAAGAACTTTAACCTTACCAGTCCCCAGTCACTTCTTTCCACATGTCAAAGCCAAGAGAGTACTAATACTGACAGCACAATCAACCCCAAAAACTATGTCAGTAAAAAAAAGGGGGACCAGCAAAAAAAACGGCTAACGATTATAAAGTAGCGTTACTGGATGAGCAGAAAGTAGTTAAGGAAAGAACAACCGTTAAAAGTGAAAAGCTCGATTCACTCTCCACTTTACCATTAAATGATACTGCCAATAGTAAACCTGAGCCTCTCAGGCACTCTCAACGAAAAAGAAAACCGAAACTGCATTTTGACAGCAATTCCCACTGAAGTGATTCGAGATAACAGCACCAAGGCTTCCAGCCAGTT
>OODV01000046.1 GCA_900299555.1 uncultured Endozoicomonas sp. | reverse complement strand
CGGGTAGCTGTGGTCGACGAGACATCTGTTCCAGATAAAACGCTTGATAATGATGTCTGAGCATAGCTGGCATCAGCTAAAGGATTTAGAAAAAGCGATTGGTATAACAACTTGAAGGACGAAGGGCATAGCATGCCTGCTGAACCAACAGTGGGCATCTCATTTCAATCATCTCACGCTTAGAGCCTGTTCAAGCTCTTAGACTTCATCCATCTGCAATGTCAACTTATCGGATCGCTCTGTCAGATAACTCTCGTCAACTTCAGAACCCAGTTTAATCATCAGACGCAAGTCGTTCGCAGAGTCAGCATGCCGGATAGCTTCCTGGTAACTGATCTCTCCATTGTTGTAGAGGTCAAACAGCGCCTGATCAAAGGTCTGCATCCCAAGATCACGCGACTTTTTCATTAGCTCTTTCAACGCATGAACATCACCCTTGCGAATCATATCTTTAGCCAAAGGCGTATTCAGAAGCACCTCAATAGCCGGACGTCGCCCTGTACCATCCAGTGAAGGAATCAACTGCTGGGCAACAATCCCTTTCAGATTGAGAGAAAGATCCATCCAGACCTGGTGATGGTGCTCCGGGGGAAAGAAGTGCAGGATACGATCCAATGCTTGGTTGGCATTATTGGCATGAAGAGTCGCCAGACAGAGATGACCGGTTTCCGCAAAGTTCAGAGCATACTGCATGGTATCCTGACTTCGAATCTCACCAATCATAATGACATCCGGAGCTTGACGAAGGGTGTTTTTCAAAGCCACTTCATAAGATCTGGTATCAATACCTACTTCACGCTGGGTTACGATGCATTTTCTGTGTTGATGGATAAACTCAATAGGGTCTTCAATACTGATGATATGGCCTGTTTCGTTTTCATTACGATGGCCAAGCATCGATGCCAACGTTGTCGACTTACCCGTACCGGTAGCTCCAACCAGTATGACCAGTCCACGCTTGATCATGGTTAAGTCTTTCAATATGCGGGGTAATTTCAACTCATCGATGCTGGGGATTTTTTCCTCAATTCGCCGTAAAACCATACCAGCCTGGTTTCTCTGCTGAAAAGCACTGACCCGGAATCGTCCAGTACCTACCTTCGCAATGGCAAAGTTACATTCTTGCTTCAGCTCAAACTCAAGACGCTGCTTCTCATCCATAACACCAAGCACCAACTCTTTTGCTTCCGTAGCCGTAAGCGGTGTCTTGGTTACAGGCATCAGATGTCCATCCAGCTTTATGCTGGGAGGAAAACCTACGGTGATAAACAGATCCGATGCTTTTTTAACGGCGACCAGTTTTAATAATTTTTCAATATCCATTCATCATCACATTGACGTTAAAATACAGCCCGTCGTTCACTCTTGGTAAACGGTTATATGCGATACTCTTCCAGTCAGGAGCATGTATGTGCTCCCAGACTGGTAAGCAGTCTGGGAGACAATGGAAAGATAGACTCAAAAGTCCCCGGGACACTTAAAATGCGTCTTGATCCTTAGCCTTTTCACGGGCTACATCACGGTTGATCAATCCTTTTTTGATCAGGTTCATCAGACACTGATCCAGTGTTTGCATTCCAAGCCCACCACCGGTCTGAATCGCTGAGTACATCTGAGCAACTTTATCTTCCCGAATCAGATTTCGAATACCTGCAGTACCCAGCATAATCTCATGGGCAGCGACCCGTCCTCCACCGTTTTTCTTTAAAAGTGTTTGCGAGATCACAGCCTGAAGTGATTCGGACAGCATGGCTCGAACCATGGACTTTTCTTCTGCAGGGAATACATCCACAATACGGTCAATAGTTTTGGCTGCCGAAGTGGTATGCAGTGTACCAAAAACCAGATGTCCGGTTTCAGCTGCAGTCATCGCAAGCCGGATGGTTTCCAGGTCACGCATCTCACCAACAAGAATAATATCCGGGTCTTCACGCAGTGCTGATCGGAGCGCATTACTGAAACTGTGCGTATCACGATGCACTTCCCTCTGATTAATCAGGCACTTTTTTGGGGTGTGAATAAATTCAATGGGATCTTCAATGGTCAGGATATGGTGGTACTTGGTGTCATTGATGTAATCCAGCATGGCCGCCAGTGTTGTACTCTTACCTGAGCCTGTTGGGCCAGTGACCAGCACCAGCCCTCTGGGCTTATCAGCAATGGTTTTAAACACCTGCCCCATACTCAGATCATCCATGGTCAGTACTTTACTGGGAATCGTACGGAATACAGCCCCAGTACCCCGATTGTGGTTGAAGGCGTTAACACGGAAACGGGCAACACCGGGTACCTCAAACGAGAAGTCTGTTTCCAGATGTTCCTCGAAATCCTTTCGCTGTTTGTCGTTCATGATGTCATAGACCAGCCCATGAATTTTCTTCTGGTCCATGGGAGGCAAGTTTATACGACGGACATCACCATCCATGCGAATGATCGGCGGAAGTCCTGCTGACAGATGCAGATCAGAAGCCCCCTGTTTAAAGCTGAATGCCAACAGCTCCGTAATATCCATTTAATATCCCCCTTACACCAGGAAGCAGGTAAAATAGTTAATTTATTTCTCCGGTAATGTACAACCTGATGACCTTATTACAAAATCGATTTCAACGGGTTTATGACCGAATTCATCAAGCAGAGCAAACCTGTAATCGCCATGGACAGGTTCAGCTACTGGCTGTCAGCAAAACCAAGCCTGCCTCTATGGTGCGTGAAGCATGGCACCTGGGTCAAAAACACTTTGGCGAAAGTTACCTGCAAGAAGCCTTAGGTAAAATCGACGAACTCAATGAACTTTCAGACATTCACTGGCATTTCATCGGCCCGATTCAATCAAACAAAACCCGCGATATCAGCAATCACTTTGATTGGGTTCACAGTGTTGACCGCCTCAAAGTCGCGCAGAGGCTGAATGATCAGCGTCCCGAAGAGCTTCCCCCATTAAATATCTGTCTGCAAGTAAATATCAGCGAAGAAGCTTCGAAATCCGGAATCAAGCTGGAAGAGTTGCCATCACTGGTCCAATCCATTGCCAGTCTACCAAAACTGAAACTGCGTGGACTGATGGCTATTCCAGCGCCTGAAACTGATATTGAAAAACAGCGCGAGCCATTTAAAAAACTGGCTCACCTGTTAAATACCCTGAATGATACGTTTTCCCTGAGCATGGACACCCTGTCTATGGGCATGACTGATGACCTTGAAGCCGCTATTGCGGAAGGCTCAACAATGATTCGTATAGGCACTGCTCTTTTTGGTTCCAGATTCTCTTCAGACAAAACAACCCCTACCGGATAACAAATAATGACCGAATCAACGATTGCTTTTATCGGAGCTGGCAATATGGCCAGCAGCATTATTGGCGGCCTGATCAATAACGGTTGGCCAACATACCAGTTGATTGCTACAGCACGCACTGAAGAAACTCTGACCACCATCCAGGCACAGTTTGGCATAGAAACAACCATTGATAACCATCAGGCTGTCAACAAGGCTGATGTCATTATGCTTTGCGTGAAGCCCCAGGTGATGAAAACGGTCCTGACGGACTTAAGTTCATCAATAAAACCAGACACTCTGATCATCTCTGTAGCTGCAGGCATTACCATGGAAAGCCTGCAAGTATGGGGTGGTGAACATCTTTCCATTATTCGCAGTATGCCAAATACACCATCCCTTCTGCAGTGTGGAGCCACTGGCTTGTTCGCCAACACGAATGTCAGCGCTGCTCAGAAGTCACTGACTGATCAGATCTTCAATGCCATCGGTATTACTTCGTGGGTCGATCAGGAGTCATTGATTGATGCTGTGATTGCCGTCTCTGGTAGCGGTCCTGCCTATTACTTTCTGTTGATGGAAATTATGGAGCAAGTGGGCACCCGCCTTGGACTGGATCCTCAGACATCACAACAACTGACACTGCAAACCGCTTTGGGCGCTGCCAGAATGGCTAAGGAAAGTGGTGTCGATGCTGCAGAGCTTCGCCTTCGTATCACCTCGCCAAATGGTACAACAGAACAAGCGTTGAAGACTTTTCAGGAAGGAGGGCTTGCTGAGCTGGTTGAGAAAGCCATGAATGCGGCGGTCAACCGGTCGATAGAACTGGCAGAAATACTGAAAGACTAATTTTCACCCCATTGACGTGTCATGGTAAGTCTTTATTGTATTATGCGTAGAAATTATTAACTAATGATGGGTATCCAATACGTTCTATGTCTGCATTTTCTTCGAGTCTCAGCTTTCTGATCCAAACCCTGGGTGGTTTGTATATCATGGCTGTATTGATTCGCTTTCTACTCCAGCTGGTTCGGGCTGATTTTTATAACCCAATTTCCCAGGCTATTGTGAAAGCAACATCACCACTGCTGAAACCAATCCGCAAGATTATTCCCGGTTTCGGCGGTATTGATGTAGCCTCTCTGGTACTGGCTTTAATACTGCAGATATTATTGATCTATGTACTGCTACTTGTTGGCGGCTACTCCATTGCAGCCATCCCTTTTCCCAGTATTCTGATCAGCAGTCTGGTTAAGCTGGGTATTGAGTTTCTGAATATTTACATGTTCAGCCTGATCATAATTGCTATTGCCAGCTGGGTTGCCCCTAACAGCTACAACCCCGGACTGATGCTACTCCATCAAATCACAGAACCTCTAACCAGTCGTATCAGAAAAGTAATCCCCCCTCTTGGCGGTCTGGATTTTTCCCTGATGGTGCTGGTGATCATTATTATTACCCTGAAGAACTTTCTGGGAGCTCTTGCTTGAGAAATTGAAGCAAGCTTATCTCATAACATGGCAGCTGCAATAGCTGCCATGTAAATCAATTAAAAATCAGCTTCTCGGACTGATCAAATTACAGCAGAAGCAGGCAGCTTCTCCATCCCAACCCGCAAGATAAATAGAACCGAAAATCCAAATCACTGTCCAAACCTTGAAGAAACTCTTAGTTCCAAGAGGTCCTTTTAGTGAGCGGCGGGCAGAAATATAAAGCAGCACGCCTGAGGCTTTCTCTCTGGTATACCATGTCACCGTCTGGTTTGTCCCTACACTCCAATACAGTTGGCCAATGGCAATATTGATTCCGGGAACCTCTGAAAAACGCTCACTAATCCAGTAAAATCCGGTTCTTTTTAATTTCATGTGGGTAAGCAGGCTTTGCTCACCTTGGTAAAGTCCAGCTTACCTGTCAGCAGATATACCATGATTTTGAAGTG
>OODV01000208.1 GCA_900299555.1 uncultured Endozoicomonas sp. | reverse complement strand
TGATATTGAGGTATCGCTCAATGTCTCTGACACCAGAGCCATTATGGGTTAGCCGAACAATCCTTTCATGTATACCTGGTTGGTTAGCGTTGTAGAGATAATCCAGCTGAAAGGTCTTGTTGCAACTTCGGCACAGGAACCTTTGGAGCCCTGATCTGGCCTTTCCATTTCTGACAATATCATCAGGTTTACGACAGTGAATACAGACAACTTCAATAAAAGCCATGGCAGTACAGAACAAAAGACCGGCATAGTAGCAGATTTCAGTTTAATTAATAGCCATCAACTCTTCTGAACCTTCACCCTTTTTTTATTTCTGTCTTGGGTGGTGGTTGCTAGCAAATGTTGATATTTAATTGTTTGTTGGGTTTTGCTAGATAAATAAAAAAATGAACTTAAATTTTTTTTTTTAGTCTTATTTTCTGATTACTTTATCTGTTTTTCGTGCTTTTAATGACTGATGGAATTAAAAAAACGAATTATATTCTATTTAAACCTGTAACTGGTTTTACCAAATAATAATATGGAGTTCTGATAATGTTGTCTGGTCCAGATAGTTCGGTTAACTTTAATCCGCCCCTAACGAGTTTTTATCCTGCAGTTTCTCCTGTTTATTCAGGCTTTCAGAGTGTTCAGCGAGTACCCCCTGTCCAAAATATGGATCCGAATTTTGACCCTGCTAAAGTTACAGATGATCAGTTAATAGTTGGCAGGCAACCTCGTACATTGTCAGCGATCGAATGGCTGGGAGAGGCTGTTAAGAACGGCTTTGCCAGCATGATTAGAACGTTTAAGATGATGGGAATACTCTTCAGTATTTGGTGGAACGGGGCAAGTGTTGAAAGTATTGAAAAAGCTGCTGCCAAATCACAAGGGGGTATTCTTGTAAAGGCTATTCAATTTGCCTGCAGTTCACCTGAAATTGCCAAGGATATATTTGGTGATGATCATCAGAAATTTATTGATGCATTATCTCACGTCACCACCAGTAATAAACCAATGACACAAGGTGAGCTTGAGCATTGCCTGAAAGAAGCTGGAATTCCATACGATCCATCTAAACTGGGTGAAAGAGTTAACCTGGGTGCAGGCTCAATTGGTGAAGTTAATGAGATTATTATGCAGGGAGGTGGGCGACAGGTTGTAAAGGTGGTTAGTCCATCAAGTGAAACTCGGGTGTACTCAGATTTAAAAGTTCTGAGATTTGCTTTAGGGCTGATTTCGTTTTTTAAACCAAGTGTTCTTGGTGCCGGAACTAAACATGCAGTTTATGAATTCTTTGATAGTGTCAAAGAAGAGTTAAACCTTATTAATGAAGCGCAGAGAACGCAGAAACAGCAATATGCATTTCAAGCTGTTAATAATAATAATTTATATCACATTACAAACGATGAACTTCCTCCCTGTGCCGTGCGTTTACCAATGCAGGAAATTGGTATGGCCATTCCTGACCCTACTACCGGTCAGATCCTTGTCAGGCTACCCGTTAATTACAAGGTTCCTAATGTATCTCGTGAACATGCAACACCACGGACCTTGTCCATGGAAAAGGTTAACGGCGTAACATTGAGTGAAAAAGATCAGGGTAAACTTCGCGATATCCTTGTCCAGCTATTTGGCTCTGCTGTTGTTTCGTCGTTGATTACTGATGATCATTTGAAAATATTCAGGTTTTATTTGAAAAATCTGGCTTTTCAGCACTGGGCTTACTGCTACTCTCAGACCGGCTTCTTTAATGCGGACATGCATGACGGTAATGTTATGGTCGCTGTAGAAAATGGCCAGCTCTGTATTTACTTTATTGATTTGGGTAATGCTCAAAGAGTGTCGAGAGAAACCGTTAAAGCCACCTATACGATTCTTGGTGCTATGGAAGCACTGCGGGATGCTCAGGATGAAAGTCAGAGAGAGCAATATGCTGATACCGTCATTAATAACCTGCAGGTGATGGGGAGCTATAAACCTGAAAAAGCAAACTGGATTAAGCTCAAGCAGGACGTTAAGGCTCTAATGGCTTCTGGCACTTCTGGACCCATCGAAAAGAAAGTCATTGATTTATTCAATCTTGCCTATCCATGTCATGTCAAAATTCCGAAAGAAATCGTGGCTCTGTTCAGAGCAAAGCTGTTGATTGATACACAGCGAGATCTAACAACAGCAGACAACGCTGCATGGGATGGAGTAGTGGCTTCTCTGGTTAACATCTACCAGAGTGCTGTGTCTTCAATGATGGGGGCCACCGTTCCATCGCATGTGCCACCACCTTCGGCGTTTTCTCCATATTACTTTGGAACTTGGCAACCCAATATTTATGTTCCTCCACCAATGCCAGTTTATCCTTAAAAAATTGATAACTCTGTTGTCGAGGCTTTCCAGTCGTTCTGATAAACCATGAATCAAGGACCTGTAAGATGTTGTAGTTCGTTTTCTGTGTCTTCAAGGATTCGTGATAACTAATTGAGGTAGAGCCTGAAAAGAGCTAAGAATCGCGCTCGTAAATGGTGAAAAATCCAGAGTCTCGTTGTTTAATGGTTCAGGATGCTGGTTTTTCATGTGCTGGTAGAGTTCCTTGTAATCTCGGAATCCCCATCGTTCACCGCGCTCAGATGTACAACTTCGTATTGGACATAATGATCGAAAGCCAACATGATTATCAAGCCAGTAATCGCATAGACCTTCAGGTGTTTGTCTGACAGGATGGTAAAGGTGTGAAGAGCAAAGAAAGCCATTACCGTGACGCGTCTGGTATCTTTTTCCCAAAAAGTGAGCATCGCTCAGCTGGGACAATTTACGGTCGGCCTCTGTTTTCATGACTTCAGGTTTCCAGCTTGAATTAAACGGTTGGCAATCAAGAGCGTCTTTATGCTGGGTTTTTAAATGCATACCTAACTCTTTAAAGGAACCGAAGGAGTGTCCGTCACATCCATTGACTTTACAAGTGATATTGTTTTGTATGGCAAGGATGCTCTCTCCAAAAGCATGACTGTTGGTTAATTGATTATCTTCATTTCGTGGGTCAGGATAACCGCTACCGTGTTTGCTGACCATGTGGTCATGCCAGTTTCTAGGGCTGGTAAAGCTTGGGCGCTGAATGCCATTTTTCTGTTTACAGTCCAATATGACGCAATGGTATCCATTTTCTCCTGCATCACCAGCCCTTTTCCTTTTTGGCCAATTACATTGAAACAGAGGTAATTCCTCATCCATATTGGAATCAGTCATCTCATACGGTGACCCAATGTTACTAGTATTGCTTTCAGCTTGTTGTAATGATTGGGATTTCCCTCCTGTAATGTGATGAGAAACATCAGAGTGCTGAAATAGAAAGAGAGGGTAAACACTTTCAGAGTTACTTTCAGGTTGAACTTTTTTAGCATAATCATGATCGTGTTGAAGACTATGATGACTACCAATGCAAAGGGGAGGGGAGGGTTCTGGCTTTATATCAGGGTAGTGAAAACTTTGATCATGGTATGAGAAATCCATGACTTCTTCTTTGATTTGATGGCATGTGCCGGAAGGAATAAGATTTTCACGCCTATTTACAATTTCAGAATCCAGTCTCTTGTCAAAAACTGTATCAATGAGCCTGCGGCATAGCTTTTTATTATTAAAATTTTCTGTATTACTGTATAGTTTAATTTTTTTTTCTGAAGATTGAGTTGTTGAAGGATTCGTATGTATAGAGCTAGAGGAAAGTACCAGCTTATTAGAATTCATAATTTCTGAAAAATTGACTTTTGCAACAAATCCTGCAGGTAATCCTATGTCCATAAACTATCTCCGATAAATGATGGCTCAGAGCTATTCATTATTATCCATTTCTCTGTCAAAGGTTGTCTGATATTCAGTAAATTAGCTCAAGAGTGTTATTCATTCTCTATGATTCAATAAATCTAGGTGTTGTCCAACCATTGATCATAAGGCTGAAAAACATCATCAGGTTCTGCTTTAAATGAGACAACAAGGTCTTTATTTTCATATATAGTAAAGGTGATGTTTTGTTTTCGCTCATTCAGGCGGGTAATATTGAACTGATATCCATAGTTCTGTGTGACTGGGCCTAAACCTAAAGTCATTGATAGCTTTTCGGCTCCCCTGGTCAATGGAATGGAGCATGAATTACCATTCCATGAATAGCAGTATGTTGTCCGCCTTAGTCCAAAGATTAAGTCATGAATATCTAACTGTCTTTCACCACACCAATTGATATTTTCCTGAAACCTGTTGTCAAAGGACTGA
>OODV01000366.1 GCA_900299555.1 uncultured Endozoicomonas sp. | reverse complement strand
CACTTCAAAATCATGGTATATCTGCTGACAGGTAAGCTGGACTTTACCAAGGTGAGCAAAGCCTGCTTACCCACATGAAATTAAAAAGAACCAAAACATAATGGTTCTGATGATCAAATATTGCACTAACTATCTGGTTAGTAATGCGGACGCTATTGCCCAGCCTTGGGTCTGTATAGCGAGCCGGATTGTAGTTTTTCCACGAGCGAATCGAGTCTAATCTAAAGCTAAATGATAATGATTTGCATTAAATGTCAATAGGCAATATGATGGCTTCCACTACTGCTTCGGAACCCTCATCACCGAAGCGTAAGAACAAAAAATAGACAGGGTTGTAACCCGCTTGCTGATAACACTAACACTGGTACAGAAAGACAATGATGTTCCCGAAAAACACGCTGGCTCTGGCGGTGATGGCCGCTACGGTTTCTTTTGCTTCTGCTCAGGTCGCTTTTGCTGAAGAAGTGGCAGAAAAGGAAAAGAATGTTCAGTCGAAGCCGACGCTGATGAATCAGGTGACAGTAACAGCTGCACGTTCCGAAAAGCAGTTAAAAGATGTCGCTGGTAGTGTGGTAGTCATTGATGAAGAGCAAATAGAAAAAAACTTGTCAACAGACATAAAAGATCTGATTCGCTATGAACCCGGAGTGAGTGCTGAAACGGATGGCCGGACGGGCACTAAAGGCTTTAATATTCGAGGAATGGATGGTAACCGGGTCAAAATCATGGTTGATGGTGTTGACCAGCCTCAGCAGTTTGACCTTGGTTATACCTATCAGGGATCCCAGCGAAACTTTATCGATGTCGATACTCTCAAGGCGGTTGAAATAGTGAAAGGGCCGTCGTCAGCGTTGTATGGGAGTGATGCTATCGGCGGAATTGTTGCGTTTCAGACCAAAGACCCTGCGGATTACCTGAAGGGTAAAGGTGATGACACTGCTGTTTCGGCTAAAGGTGTATACAGCAGTGCAGATCAGGGTTTTTCTGAAACGTTTACACTGGCAAACCGTAGCGGCGATATTGAAAGCCTGCTTGTGTATACCCGCAGGGATCATAAAGAGACTGAGACCCATGGTGGCGAAGATATTCTAGGTGCTAACCGTGCCAAGGCTGACCCTATAGATGCCAGTGGCAACAGTATATTGGGTAAATTGCAATATCAAATTAATGAAACTCACCGTATAGGCTTGGCATCAAATTATTATGAGTCCAAAAACGATATTGAATTAAAGTCTGGAGATGGCGGTAAAAGCAGCTTGCCATCAGGCACGACGGGCAGTGATAAGATGACCTTGAAGCATGTGGGGGTCTTTCATGAATGGGAAGCCAGCTCAGTAATGTTCGATCACCTGAGATGGCAGCTGGATTGGCAGGAAACAGAAGCAAATCAACAGACAAACATTCCTGCATACGGAAGTTTCGATGATAGAGTTAAAACATATTCTTACGGAGAGGAAAGTTTAAAACTGGCATCCCAGTTTTCAAAATCTATAGATTCAGGCGTGATCAAACATAATTTTATTTATGGTTTTGATGTCAATAAAGTTAAAACAACGAATAACAATATCACCAATCAGGTGGGCAATCCTGAGGAAGACAATTCTTATATACCCAGGGTAGACGCTCTCAATTACGGATTATTTTTACAAGACGATATTGCGCTGACTGATCGTTTGACATTAATACCGGGTGTTCGATATGACAGTTTTGATTATTCCCCAAAAGGGAAAACGAATACCGGGGAGATTGCCAAGGATAAAAGTGACAGTAAATTAACAGGTCGATTGGGCGCTACATTTGATATTAATACAGCGTTGACTGCTTTTGGTCAGCTTAGCCAAGGTTATAAAGCCCCAGGCCTTTATGAAATGTATTACACACTGGATGGTGGGTTTTATAAGCAAATTGCCAATCCAGATCTGAAACCGGAAGAAAGCAACTCCGTAGAATTTGGACTGCGAGGCGAAAATGCTCTTGGAGGCTTTGAACTTACCGGTTTTTATAATCGCTACAGTAACTTTATTGATTCAGTCTCAGATTTGAGTGATCCTGCTTATCCATCGGGCATTACTCAATATCAAAATATTGCTAAAGCTGAAATTAAGGGAGTCGAATTTCGTGGACAGCTTTGGCTGGATGAAATTAGCAGGGCTCCTTCAGGTACATGGTTACAGGCATCACTTGCTTTTGCAGAAGGTGAGAACCGAGAGACCAAGGAGAAGCTAAATAGCGTGGCACCATTAACTGCCGTTTTAGGGTTGGGTTATGACGACAACTCTGGGCTATGGGGTAGTGAGTTGTCATGGACTCTGGTCAAAGGTAAAGATGACGAGGATGTGAGTAATGATGGTTTGAGACCTGGAAAAACTCACTTTAATCCCAGTGGCTATGGTCTGCTCGATTTTACCGCTTACTACTTACCATTGGCTGATTTAACCCTTCGTGCAGGCCTTTTCAATATTACCGATAAAAAATACCACAGCTGGGATGATATAAGGGGGGTGACAACCGATTTTGTTGGTCTTGACCGTTATACACAGCCAGGTCGAAATTTCTCTGTCAGTGCCAAGTACGACTTTTGATCTGATGTAGAGGTAAACATTGAATTGTTCCCATGCTCTTCTATTTGAACGCCTGCCGAACTGGCTTGTTGTGCCAATGCAAGTTGAAAGTCCATTTATTGCGTAGAGGCAGGCTAGACATTCCCATGCAGTAGCGTGGGAGCGAGAGAATAAATGTTCTAACTTCTGCCGAGACAAATGTATCGAGCTCGTTTAAGTGCTTTTACTGGAGAAAATCAAAATAACCAAGGAGGAGTGCCTATAAAACGACAGTCTTAATATGCTATTCGACTGATTACCAGCCGGTCTGGAAGGGATACCAGATCGGTCTGTACCATTATCAAACTAAATGATAATGATTTGCATTTGATAGTTTTTATAATTATGATTCCGACATTGTTTATTCTCATTGCTTATTTTTGGGATGAGGATCATAAGAAGTAGGCGGTCATTGTCGACTGTCAGAGTGCAATATTGCTGGCTGTCAAAGCCCACACTGGTACAGATTGAAATTAATGAAGTTTTCAAAAAATACGCTGGCGCTGGCTGTGATGGCGACCACCGTTTCTCTCACTCAAACCTCTCCTGTTCTGGCAGAAACTGCCACAGAAAGTACCTTTAAAAAATACCAGCCTACCCTGATGAATCAGGTAACCGTGACAGCCACTCGTTCTGAAAAACAGCTAAAAGATGTTGCAGGTGATGTTACTGTAATTGATAACGAGCAGATTGAAGAGGAAATGGTTCAGAATATAAAGGATCTGGTGCGTTATGAACCCGGTGTTCAGGTAACAGAAGGGTTTCGTGGAGGTCAGGACGGTTTCACGATTCGTGGCATGTCTGGCAACCGGGTGAAAATTGCCATTGACGGAGTAGATGTATCTCAGGCCTTTGCGGTTGATACAGGTTCTGAGTTTATGAGCAGTCAACGTAACTTTGTTGATATGGAAACATTGAAGGCTGTTGAAATTGTGAAAGGTCCGGCCTCCAGTCTTTACGGCAGTGATGCTATTGGTGGGATGGTTGCTTTCCAGACAAAAGATCCCTCTGACCTGTTGAAATCCAGAGGCGATGATAGCTCTGCATCAATCAAGAGCAGTTATGCCAGTGTTAATGAAGGTTTTACTGAAACCCTGTCGCTTGCTAACCGCAGTGGTGACTTGGAAAGCATGGTTATCTATACCCGTCGTGACTTTAAAGAGATGGATACTAATGGTGGCCTTGATATTGAGGGTAAAAACCGTGGACAGGCAAACCCCTCTGATACCGGGCTGAATAACCTGCTTACCAAAGCACAATATCAAATTAACGATAGCCACCGCATCGGAGTGACTGGGGAAGTCTTTGATTCAAAAAGTGATGTGGAAATTAAAACCGGTGGCATAATTGCATCTGGTACAACCGGTGAAGATACAGCGTCACGCTATCGTGTAGGCTTTGAACACCAGTGGGAAGCTGATAATGTTCTTTTTGATAGCATGGACTGGCAGCTTAACTGGCAAGATAGTAAGACGCGTATGAAAACCTTTCACCCGTTTTCAAGCTCTATTCAGTCCAGACGTACCAAAGATTATCAGTATAAAGAAAAAAGTGTTTTGCTTGATGCCCAGTTAAACAAGGCGCTGCTTATCGGAGACATCGAGCACAGTATTGTGTACGGTGTTAATGCTGCTCATTCCAAGGTTGATAACTCAAGTGCAGAGTATCATCTGGATAAGCCTGAGAATTCAGATCTGGATAAGAGTTACATTGATCCGGTTACGGCTGATAAATTTGGCCTATTTATTCAGGACGATATTCAGGTTAATAATCGTCTGAGCCTGCTTGCCGGCTTGCGTTACGACTGGTTTAACTTTGATGCCAGTGAAATGATCGATCCTGATAATACTGACCAGAAAATTGCAGCACCTGATAAAAAGGACAGCAAGGTTACGGCTCGACTGGGCTCAGTATATAAACTTACGGAAGAACTTTCTGCCTTTGCGCAATTCAGTCAGGGTTTTAAAGCTCCAGGATACCTTGATCTGTATTATACCTATCCGGGGTCATCACAGACGCTGCTCGCTAATCCAGACCTGAAACCAGAGGAGAGTGACTCATTCGAACTGGGGCTCCGTGGTGAAAACTCCATTGGTGGCTTTGAAGTTACTGGCTTCTACAATAAGTACGAGAACTTCATTGAACAGAAAAGAATTGGTGAGGAAGGTGGTAAGGAGATCTTCCAGAACCGCAACGTTGAAGAAGCCACAATCAAGGGGGTCGAATTCAGCGGAGAGCTTTGGCTTGATCAAACCATTGATGCACCTGAAGGTACTACTTTACGTGGCTCCGTGGCATGGGCTGAAGGTAAAAACAAGACAACAGGGGAGTACCTGAACTCTGTTGCTCCGCTCACTGCTTTTATCGGCTTGGGATATGATGATATCTCCGGAACATGGGGTGGTGAATTGATGCTGGCAGCGGTCAAAGGCAAAAAGCAATCTAAAGTTAGCAATATCCCGCCAAGCCAGTTTAACCCAGATGGGCTTGAACAGTTCAATCCTGCTGGTTACGGCGTCATTGACTTAACTGCCTATTACAATGCTACCGATGATCTGGTTTTACGTGCAGGACTGTTCAACATTACGGACAAAAAGTACTGGAACCTTAATGATGTGGATGGTGAGGCAACCAATGAAGAAGGGCTTGATCGTCTGGCTCAACCGGGTCGAAACTGGAGTGTTAGTTTAAGCTACGACTTTTAAAATTTTCAGGCCTTGTCTCACAATCCCATTAAGATAAGGCTGACTTTTAAAACGATTATATTTATGCTTTTGCAAGCAAGTTATATTACCCCCAGAAAAACTAAGATAGTTTACTGGCATAAAATTGGGGTTTAGCATAAGCCCCATGAATCCATACTGATAGTTCATGTTGACACATTCAAAACCACCACTTGATTAGTGGTGGTTTCTTTCTTTTTATTTACTCGATCAATGCCCTCTGACATAGAAAAGGTCGCTAACAGCGCTTTGTGATCCGTGGGCCAGATATTCACTGGAGCTATGAAGGGATCTTCACTCTCTTCCTCTACGCGTTCATTTCTGACAATGGAACGCCTGGGGCCAATAATAACAATATCTTTCAGTGACAGGTTGTGTGACGGATCATAGAAAATAAACTCAATGCGATCCCGCTCATCCGCTTTGGGTGCCCAGGCCAGATGAGAGGGCTCATTAAAGTCACCCCTCAGTATGACCAGATTGCCTTCGCTTCTTTCTTTATTGGCGTCAGTGATGAAAGCCTATATCGCTTCGTCCCGTCTGGATTTTTTATTGTCCTTGAGAATGTCATCGATGTTCACAACGGGAGCATCCAGCTGCCGCCAACCATCGACCTTTATTTTGACTTTGGTAATTGAAGCGTGGTTAAAGCTCACAGGGTACAGGGCAGTCTGTTCAATGATCGGATAGCGGGACAGTAAGCCTGTGTTCTCACTCTTTTATCCGTAATATTGGTAGCCTTTCTCCTTCAGCGAGTTAACAAGTCGGGTGTGAAGGTTTCGAAACCAGTAATTGCGAATTTCACTTAATGCGATCAGGTCCGCATCGGATCGCACGGTCTCATCAATGATGACGTCATATCCACCCTTAACTTCTGTATCTTTCTGCCAGATATTGAACTGCAGTACTTTTAGCTGCTTCACCGGCTGTTTCCTCCTTGAACCAGTGCAGAGGAAAAAAGAAGCATTACTGCTGTTACAAGGCGATAGAGCACGCTACTGGTCTTCATCTTATTCCCCCATTTCCCTATAACCGGTCACGCCAATGGCATAAAACCAGAAACATGAATTATGTTCAGCTTTTGATTCAGAGTAACTGTGTACCAGTTCAAGGACAAGGGAGAGAGTGCTTGTATCAATAGCTTTTATGGAACAACTACATGGCCAACCATTACTGTATCAGGAGCTAATCGCACATCGGCCAACGCTTTAAAAAGATTTTCCTTTGTCGTATCAGATAGTTTCTCGGTAGTAAGGGAGTCAATAAATAAATCTCGAGCCTCCTCAACTTTCAGCTGTGACGTAAGACTATTCGCCATCAGCGATAAGATCTCTTTGCCAATATCAGCAATGTCCTTCCTGCTTTGCTCGATTGATCTGCAGCCTGTCGGAGGCTTTTCGTTATTTTCCTGCCATTGCGACCGGTAATTATCCTGGATCTCTTTTGCCGCATCCATTTGGGCTTGAATAAACACTTCCCAAGTTTTCGGGTCGATTTTATGTTCAATGGCCATTTGCTGCGCAGCAGCCAATACTCTTTTTTCCTGCTCCAGGTCCTCCGTAGGTTTGTTATTGATACTTTTCCAGGCAGCCACCTCTTTCATAACACCGAGCCGGTCATTGATCTTGCCAAATAACGCTTTAATCTGACAGTTTTCAGGATTTGTGAGATATGCGGGCATGTTGGTAGACGGTGCTGCAACCTCCCATTGCAACAGGCTTTTTTCTGGCCTTCTGGTTCCAGTATTTTGATATTGGCTGACCTCGGTAGAAGAACTCAAATCCAGAGGGTCAGGAGAAGAAAGCATTTCGGTGCTGGACCTTAAGGGGGGGCTGATTGAATCCATATTGGTACTCCTGATCTAAATTGCCTGTGCTTCACTATTTTTGACGCATTGATCAGTAAGAAGTTCCATATGCCAGTCGGCATGAGGATAAGTATATGAAGTGATCTGAAGCAGTAAAAATGGACACCGGGTTAAGCTACTTCTGCCAGCTCATATTTTTTAGGACTCACATATCCCTAAGAACTGTGCCAACTTGTCCGATTATAATCAACTTCGATGTATTCAAATATTGCCTTACGCATCTGATCTCGATTCATCATTGGCTCATGAAGCTCTGCCTCAACTTTCAAAGAATGAAAGAAGCTTTCAACACAGGCATTATCCCAACAGTCACCTTTACGACTCATACTTTGTTGTAATCCATTTTCGCAGAGGATATTTCGAAAAGCGTCTGAGCAATACTGACTACCTCTATCGCTATGGAAGATTGCGCCTTTGGGAAATTTTCGACGCCATAGAGCCACATTCAATGCATTGCAGACCAGGTTCGATTTCATGATGGTGTCCATCGACCAGCCGATGATTTTGCGAGAGAACAGGTCGATGACGACGGCCAGATATAGCTAACCTTCTGTCGTGTGTAGGTAAGTGATGTCACCTGCCCACTTCTGATTAGGTTTTGTCGTCGAAAAATCACGCTTCAGTAAGTCAGGTGCAATGGACAATGAGTGCTTGCTATCGGTTGTCACTTTAAACTTCCTTGCCGCTTTGGTGACAAGCTCCTGCCGTTTCATGCTGGCCTGTATCGTTTTGAGACAACAAGGGAAAAAGCGGAAACGCTCTATTTTTGATTCTTCGCGAAGTAGGTGGCCGCCTTTTTTACGATTTCAAGTGCCTCTGCCTGCTTAGCTGAATGTCGCTTAAGCCTGGCATTTTCAGTGGTTAATGCTGATTCGCGTTCACTGACCGTTTTGTTCCGGTTGGCAGCAGTGCACCAGGTATAGAGTTGAGATTCTTTCAAGCCAGGCTCTTTTGCAGCAGAGGGAACGCTGGTTTTCTCAGCAAGTTTCAATGCTTCAGCTTTGAATTCCGGGGAGTGGAATTTTCTTTTTTTCCTGGTAGTTATTGGTCACCTCAAAGAGTGATTTTACTCTCTTATGGAGGTGTCCATAACTACTGCCGCACATCATCCTGACATTGCTCAGTCTGGATATTAATCGCTGACTACAGCACGGAATTTTGAAAGGCGGTGGGTTTATAACGATTGTATTCAGCCAGGAGCCAGCTTACTGTTTAATTCTTTCATGTGCGGAACTAACACTAATTTATCCGCTGACATTTTATTGCCATCGGGTAGTTGAATGTGATTCACCATCCAGAGAACACAGCCTTCCATCAGCGTCATCAGACAACGAACCTGAGAATACAGATGGTCATCCTGATATTCACTGGATACAGGAACCGCTTTACCTTGCCAGGCTTCAATGACATTGGATGGCGCGGAATTTAATTCCAGATGAAGTTGCTCTGGCTCAAGGTCCTTTACCACCGACATGCACAATTTAGTACGGCCTTGATCGGTTCTTTCAATCCATAATTGATGTGGGATTTGTGTATTATCCCATTCAAGCTTATGCATATTACTTCCTTTTACATCGTTCAATGTATTTAAGAATCAGCCCGCTATACTCTGCACATAAGTGATAAGACTCAGGCCACAGGTGCAGAAATCAGTGGACAGGGTAAAAGTGCCGGTTTCTCAGGCTCTGTTGACATAATTACGATTCCGGGAGCTTGGGTAAATCATATGTCCGGGGTGCGCAGTCAAAGCAATAGCAGCTTCAACAGGCCCTAAATACTTGCCTTAGATGTTTGTACTGTTAATGTTTGTTTGTATAAATGATAGATCGTCAGGGTGTTGGTTACTACAAAAGTGGCTTCAATCAAACTGCCACCAATAGAGCCAGCTAACAGGTTATGAATCAACCAGCAGAACGAATTTAATAAAATAAGAACACGTAACTGGATGCCTTGCGTTGAGAACAGTGCCCAGGTAGCAATGGCAGAACCAATAATAGTGGGTACTTTATACCACTGCTCAACATTGGGAAGTGTGAGACAGATGAGCAGCACAATGAAAACCACCATCAGTGCTTTTGACTGGCTTTTAATCGATGCATAGCTTCGCAGGCCATTAATGAGAGCCCCTATTGCTGCAACAGTTGCTCCCAACAGGAAAAAGTGGAGAGCCATAACGAAGCAGTAACCCGTCATTTGGTAGCGAAATTTCACATCATCTTTTTGCCAGAAGGCCATGATGCCGATTAAAAAGGCAGCTCCGCCAACCAGTTGCGCAATAAACATCACTGTTTCTCTATGAGTTATCAGCTTATTGGTTTGCAGGGCAATACCAGGCTGAATTGTTATTTAAAATAATTTCGTCGTTTATTATGCGGTGACTACTGAAGACTTTGATATGTGGTATTTCTACGAAGATAAGAGAAGCCATAAGGCTTCTCTTATTAAGGAGCTATTAATAGTCAACTTCGGATTTCAGGTCATAACTTAAGCCATGACCAAATGGGAAGAGAGTGTCGTTTTCAGGATAACCCGGAGCATCAGAATCCTGAGTTTTAATGGCATCAGCATTGTTTGCCAATGATACTGGCAGTTTTCCCTGAGGGTTAAATTGTCCGGAAACAATATCCAGAACCGCAGCATCAGTAACACCATAAGTCGCCAGGATACCACCGGCATTTTTCATACCGCTGGCTTCATCAAGCACATAAGGGTAACGGAAGTAGATGGACAGAATAGTTTTCTCTGCACCCACTTCATTCATGACAGCCTGAATATTTTCAAGACTTGGAGTTATTTCCCAGGAAGAGGTGCCTGGCATCTCAGAGAATGCAAGGATGTCCATTTCAGCAGGCAGTGCACCGCCAAAGTAAAGCTCAGGGTTGGCTTCCAGTGCGCCTTTATTGCTGACGCTGACACGTATCAATGCGTAATCGGAGTCCACAGCTGTTGGTCTGACGTCACCGGCATCACCGTTGACAATAGTGAAGCCCCACTGGTTATCGTTGGCTATTTCAGCATTCATACCCATGGTATAGAGGGAAACGGGCTTTTCAGCGGTAGGGGTTGGTAAAGGCAGCGTATTGTTTTCATTCTGCAGCAACACGATAGACTTACGCTGAGCAAGATCTGCTTTCTCTTGCAGTTTGCCACTGCCAATCAGCTGTTCAGCATAAGCCGGATCAACATAAGGGTTCTCGAACAGAGCAAGTTCAAACTGCTCTTTTAACAGGCGTTTAACGGAGAGGTCTATCCGCTCTTCGGAGATCCGGCCCTTATCAACCAGACCTTTGATAGTGGCATTTTGGTTGAAGCCGGATAGAACATCGGTGCCTGCATCAATAGAGAGAACAATCTGCTCTTCAACCGTCAGGTCTTCAAGCCCCCAGGCCCGATCCCCAATAATTCCAGTATCGGAATTGACATAGCCACTGAAGCCCAGCTCACCCCTTAGCAGATCAGAGACAATCCCTTTTGAAAACGCCATGCCGACATCTCTTGGCTGATCTTCGCCTGCCAGTTGAATCCCATAACCCTGATCAACCGGAATCCCATAATAAGGCATTATTGATGTCGCACCAGCAGCAATTGCGGCTTTGAATGGCTTCATGTGATAGTCGAACATGCCGGCAGGATAGACCTGGTTTTTACCAAAGTCATAATGAGGGTCAGCACCACCTTCCTGTGGCCCACCACCAGGGAAGTGTTTGATGGTCAGAGCAATACTGTTTTCATCAATACGGTCGCCCTGAAGTCCTGTAACCAGTGAGTACAGAATATCGGAAGCCAGGTCCGCGTCTTCCGTAAAGGTTTCATGGACTCGATACCATCTGGGTTCGGTCGCCAAGTCCATCATGTAACCATACATGCTTCGAAGGCCGATAGCGGTCCACTCTGCGTTCATGGTTTCAGCAAATTCTTTGATTAACGCCATATCGCCGGTAGCGGCTAGCCCTGCCTCTTTTGGCCAGCTGGAAAATGATCCGGCAGAAACGTTAATACCAGCTCTGGCATCAGGATCGATATGGTTACGGGCATTAGATTTAAATAGCAGAGGAATACCAAGTCGTGTCTCTTCTGCCATTAGCTGAACCGTGTTCATAAATTCAGCAGCTTGGCGGGCCGTTAATTGCTGGCCTGACATTGGACTGGAATTTTCAACTTCAACCGGTGTTTCAACAATAGAATTACGGAAGATAAAACGGGTCATATATTCTTGATTGATATATTTATTGGCCAACTCTGATGGAGAACCACCAAAGTCCGCATTTAATGTATCAATCAACATCATGCCGGCCTTTTCTGTCAGCGTCATACGTGAAGTCAGGTCCGCCGCTCGCTCTTCACTGCTAAGGCGCCAGTCTTCATAGGGTTCCAGAGTACCGTTACCGTTGGAGTCTTTAAACGAATAGCCGGATATGGAGAGGACAGGCTTTGTCTGAGAGGTTATTTCAGGCTGGGTGAAAATTTGGTCATTATCATCATTACTGTCAGAATCACAGCCGGCCAGTGCAATGGCGAGAGCCAAGGGCGCAACTCTTAATAGAGCGTGTTTCATTACTTCCCCTTAATTAATCGACTTACTTTTTTTAATGAGCTTCAATTGATTGAATAACAATTTCTGTGTTTATTTTGATTATCCTGGGCTGCAATTGAATTAATAAAATATTTCTGTGGCAGGATGTTTTTGTTACGTGATTGCTCACTTTGATTTAATTGATTTTTTATTGCTGTTTGGTTGCAGAATCTTCAGGTGAGCATTCTGCAACCGTTAATCAAGCTTAAAAACCAAACAGGCGTGGCAGTATCAGGCTGATGTCTGGAATAAAGGTAACCAGCAGCAGGGTGATAAAGAGCACTGCGTAGAAAGGCAGGATGTTTTTAATGGCATCAGCAATCTGGACGCCACTGACCGAACAGCCCACAAACAGAGCACTACCTACCGGTGGTGTACAGATACCGATACAGAGGTTGAAGGTCATCATGATGCCAAAGTGAATTGGATCAATGCCCAGATCCAGCGCTACTGGCAGCAGGATTGGGGTAAAGATCAGCATGGCCGGTGTCATGTCCATAAAGGTACCAACCAGCAGCAGGATCAGGGTGATGGTCAGCATGATAACGGTTGGGTTATCCGACAGTGCCAGCAGTGCATCAGACACCATATAAGGAATATCAGCATTGGTCATGGCCCAGGACATCCCCATGGATGCACCGATCAGCAGAAGGACGATGGCGGTGGTGATGGCGGAGTCCAGGATGATTTTTGGCAGGTCTTTCAATGACACTTCTTTATAAAAGAAAATAGCCAGTACCAGCGTATAGACGACCGCAATACCTGAAGCTTCAGTTGCTGTGAAGATACCACCAATAATACCGCCCATGATCAGGAATACCAGGAACAGGCTTGGTACCGCTTCCCATGTAACTTTCAGAAACTGTCGGAAAGTGGGACGGACTTCTACCGGGTAACCACGACGCTTGGCAATAATGCCGGCAACGGTCATGATGCCGAGTCCCATCAGAATACCTGGCAGGTAACCAGCCAGGAACAGTGCTGCAATGGAAGTACCGCCACTGACCAGGGAGTAAACGATCAGGGTGTTACTGGGGGGAATCAACAGACCCGTTGGGCAGGAGGCAATGTTCACCGCTGCAGAGTAAGCTGAATCGTAGCCCTTGCTCTTCTGAATAGGCGACATTACACCACCAATGGCCGCTGCAGAAGCTACCGCAGAACCGGAGATGGCGCCAAACAACATGTTGGCCATTACGTTACAGTGGGCCAGAGACCCTGGCAGGCGGCCTGTAAGAATCTGGGCAAAGTTGATAAGACGGGATGCGATACCGCCATTATTCATAATGTTGCCCGCCAGAATAAAGAAAGGAATAGCCAGTAGGGCAAAGTTATCAAGACCGGTAGCCATCTTTTGGGCAATAACGGCAATGGCAGGTTCAAAAGGCAGTGCCAGCAGTATGGATGCAAGGCTGGACAGGGCAATAGCAAAAGAGATGGGCACCCCTAATGCCAGCAGGACGGCGAAGGTGCCAAACAGGGCAAGTATTGAAAGCCAATCCACGATGTTTCTCCAGTTTTTATGATAATGCCGGGACTATTGATACCCGCATTGTTCAGTGATCAGTGCCAGCGTGATGAGACGCTGAAAAGCTGCTTAATACGATTCAGAGTTGTTCATCCATCAGGCATCAGCCGTGCCACGGAGGAGATTCATGATGCTGAGAACGCTGTAAAAAAGAATCAGTGCGCCGGATACCGGGATCGCCAGATAGACAAGGCCCATAGGCATACCGAGTGCTGGAGATACCTGCCCCATGGCGAGTACTTTCAGGAACAGTTTGCCGCCACCGTAAATCATGATGACCGAAGCGAACAGGATGGTAGTGGCTTCAATGAACAGCTCGGAGATGCGTTTGCGTGTACCGGTCAGGTTCATGGTCAGCAGGTCAATAGCGAGGTGTTTTTTCTGGCCGGAAGTGTAGGCAGCACCGATCAGGCCGGTCCACATGAAAAGATATCGGGCAAGTTCATCGGTGATGGTGCTTGGATCACCCAGCAGGTATCGACTTAAAACCTGCCATACCACGCAGGCAACCAACGAGCACGATAACAGAATCACCAGGCCTGCTAATGACCTGTTTACAACATTAATGAGAGCTTGCATGACAGCTTTCTACCTGTTTCCTGTCCACTTGCCCGGGGTAAGGCAAACTGGTCTGACCAATATTGAGTGTAGCGCTATGATAGGAGAGAGTTACTGTCGTCTTGTTGATGCAGGTCAAAGAGATGAGTATTGCAGAAAGCCTCTTTTATTTCAGTGTATTGCTGTATTTTTGTGCACGGAGATGCTTGTGCAACAAGTCATCCCGGTTTATTTGATATTGATCAACCTATTGGAATATATCACAGAGATTTACAACTTCTGTCTTTTATTGGATGGTCCGACTGAGATAGCCTACTGCTTATTGGTATAACAACTGCTTTGCCCCATTTTTTAAAAACAGCAAAAAGGTTATCTCAAATGGCAATCAATAAGCTGGTTAGTAGTATCGTTGCTACCGCCGTACTGGCCTGCAGTGCTTCTGTATCTGCCGCTACCCTGAAGTTGAGTCATAACCATGACCGGAATCACCCGGTGCATGAAGCTATGCAGTTCATGGCCAAGCGTGCCAAAGAGCTCAGCGGTGGTTCCCTGAAGGTTCGCATCTATCCTGATGCCACCCTGGGTACACAGCGTGAGTCTACAGAGCTGCTGCAAATTGGCGCCCTGGACATGGTGAAGTCCAATGCCAGTGAGCTGGAGTCCTTTGAGTCCACCTACTCTGCGTTCAATATGCCTTACCTGTTCCGGGATAGAGACCACTTCTATAAGGTGACCATGGGTGAAATTGGTGAAAAGATTCTGGCCTCTTCTGAAGATAAAGGCTTTATTGGTCTGACGTATTACGATGCCGGTTCCCGCAACTTCTTCGCAGCGAAGCCGATTCAGTCTCCTGCGGACCTCAAAGGCATGAAAGTACGTGTTCAGCCAAGCCCGACAGCGGTCAGCATGGTTCAGCATATGGGTGCATCCCCAACCCCACTGGCATACGGTGAACTGTATACCGCACTGGATCAGGGGGTTGTGGATTCTGCTGAAAACAACATCACCTCTTTTGTGACCAGTCGTCACGGTGAAGTGGCCAAGCAGTTCAGCTTCAGCGAACACGCCATGATCCCGGATGTACTGGTCATCAGCAAGATTTCCTGGGACAAGCTAAGCGCTGACGAACAGAAAGCACTCAAGCAGGCGGCTCTTGAGTCTTCCATGGAGATGAAAGACCTGTGGGCTGAGGCAGAAGACAAGAACCGCAAATACGCAGAAGAAAAGATGGGTGTTACCTTTATGTCTATCGACAAGACACCTTTCGTAAAATCTGTTGAGCCGATGTACGTGGAACTGAAGAAAAACAATGCAGAGCTGTCTGCCATTGTTGAAGAAATCCGCAAAGCGGGCGCTTGATTCACTCTCTTGCATTGAAAAAAAGGGCCGCCATTTGGTGGCCCTTTTTTATGGTGTTTGCAAAACTGCGCTAAATCAAAATCTTATCATCATTCTATGAAAATAGGTTGATCCAATTTTCCTAATTTTGGTATAACAGGTTTGCAGAGATATGTTCGTCATTAACCCATCGATCAGTCAGCAGCCATTATGTCGTCCCAAGCCTATTCGTTACACCCCGACCGCCTTTTTGATGCTGATAGCAGCATTCGCAGCGTAGCTCGTGCCCTGTATCAGGAAATAAGACAACTGCCTATTGTCAGCCCGCACGGTCATACTGACCCGTCCTGGTTTGCCGACAATAAGCCTTTTGGTAACCCAGCGGCACTGCTACTTCAGCCAGACCACTACGTATTCCGGATGCTTCATAGTCAGGGCATTTCACTGGAAAGCCTTGGGATTGTCAGTAAAGACGCAGCGGTTGAGATAGAGCAGGACCCACGCAAAGCCTGGCAGATTTTTGCAGATAACTTTCACCTGTTCCGTGGCACACCAAGCCGCCTGTGGATGGATCATGCGCTGACAGAAGTATTAGGTGTTGATCAGCCACTCAACAGCAAGACGACTCAAACGATTTATGATCATATTGACGCACAATTAAAAACAGAGGCTTTCCTGCCTCGCAGTCTTTATGAGCGTTTCAATATTGAGGTACTGGCTACGACAGAAACTGCCGTAGATACTCTGGAAAACCATTGCCGTATTAATGAAAGTGACTGGCAGGGACGGGTTATTACCACCTTCCGCCCTGATTCAGTGACGGATCCTGAGCACCCTGATTTTATCAGCCATATGGCACTGCTGGCAGAACAGACCAGTGAAGATATCCATCAGTGGGCGGGTTACCTTAATGCTTTGCGTAAGCGTCGAGCATTCTTTAAAAGCACTGGAGCAACCGCTACCGACCACAGCTATCCAACTTTCTTTACCACCGTACTGGCACAAGAAACGTGTCAGTCATTGTTGAGCAAAGCACTGAAGGGTGAGTTAAGCAGCACTGATGCAGAACAGTTCCGTGGCCACATGCTGGTAGAGATGGCCCGAATGTCTCAGGAAGATGGACTGGTGATGCAGATTCATTGCGGCGTTTTCCGTAATCATAATCAATCACTGTTCAACCGGTTTGGCGCGGATAAAGGTGCGGATATTCCTCTGAAGACTGAATTTGTCCATAACCTTCGTCCATTGCTGAATGAAGTGGGCAATGATCCGAATCTGACCATGATCCTGTTTACTCTGGATGAAGATGTTTACAGCCGCGAGCTGGCACCTTTAGCCGGGCATTACCCAGCTCTAAAACTGGGACCAGCCTGGTGGTTCCATGACAGCCCTGAAGGGATGATGCGTTACCGTCGAATGGTGACCGAAACCGCCGGTTTTTATAACACTGTTGGCTTTAACGACGATACTCGTGCATTTCTGAGCATTCCGGCCCGTCACGATGTTGCCCGTCGTGTGGACTGTAACTTCCTGGCATCTCTGGTTTGTGAGCACCGCATTACCGAAGAAGAAGCCTTTGACCTGGCCCATGAACTGACCAGTGGACTGGCCAAAAAAGCCTACAGATTGTGAGCGGAAAACAAATGATTAGTAAGCATTCTCTATTAAAGAGCCATAGTGGAAAAATGGTTGCCAGAGGCTATGACGGTACCGAGCTGACCGCAGGTATTGTGCATATTGGCTTGGGGGCTTTTCATCGTGCTCATCAGGCGCTGTACACCCATGAAACCATTGCTGCCACCGGTGAATTTCACTGGGGAATCTGTGCAGCCAACATTTTTGGTGGCCAGGAACTGGTTCAGGAACTGCAGGCGCAGGACAACGCTTACACCGTGACCGAGATGAATCCGGACGGTTCCCGTACGGTAAAACTGGCTACTGCCATTGCTCAGTCACTGGCCGTAGAAGACGACCGAAGACCACTGCTTGACATTATGGCAGCAGAAACCACCCGTATCGTTTCTTTGACGATTACCGAAAAGGGTTACTGTCTTAATCCGGCCACTGGTGAGCTGATGGCTGATAATGCCCTGATCGTCCACGATATTGAGCACCCTGAAAATCCAAAGACCGCACTGGGCCTGATTGTAACGGCTCTTGGTAAGCGTCGATCTTCAGGTATTACGCCTTTCACCGTGCTGAGCTGTGACAATGTGCCAGACAACGGCAAGCGTGCCCGAGCCGCCATTATCCAGATGGCAGAAGCCATGGATGCAGAGCTGGCTCTATGGATTAGTGAAGAAGTTGCATTCCCCTGCACCATGGTTGATCGAATCGTTCCAGCCATGACGGAAGAAAGTTTTGCCGAGGTCAATTCCTATCTGGGCATTGATGATAAAGGGGCGATTGTCACTGAAGCGTATCGTCAGTGGGTGATTGAAGATCACTTCACCATAGGGCGCCCACAGTGGGACCAGATTGATGGTGCCATGTTTGTTGCTGATGTACAGCCTTATGAAGAAATGAAACTGCGTATGCTCAATGGCAGCCACTCCATCCTGGCTTACCTTGGCTATCTTGCCGGTTATGAAACCATTGATGCCTGCATGCAGGATGAACAGTTTGTGAAAGTGACCCGTCACTACATGAACAATGAAGCGGCAGTCACCCTGGAAATGCCAGAACCCACTGATTTTGCCAGCTACGCCGAGAAACTGATTGAGCGCTTTACCAACCCGGGCCTGAAACACCGAACCTGGCAGATTGCCATGGATGGATCCCAGAAGGTACCACAGCGCTGGTTGAACGCCGCAAGAACACTGCTGGCGGAAGAGAAGGCATTTGCTGCCATTGCATTGGGTATTGGTGGCTGGATGCATTACGTCTCAGGCACTGATGAGCAGGGCAATACGATTGACGTCCGTGATCCGATGGCCGAACAGTTGAAGGCCGTTGCTATTCAGCATCAGGGCAAGCCTGCTCAGCTGGTGAAGGCTTTCCTGTCACTGGATGCGGTGTTCGATCCTTCCCTGGTGGCGAATGAGCGCTTTGTTGAAGCGGTAACCCACGCCTACAACACCATTCGTGAGCAGGGTGCCAGACAGGCTGTCGCTCTGCTGGCTGAAACTATTTAAACGACTATTTTGCCTCTGTCCGTAATCTATGAAGCAGGATGGAGGCACGTTGAGAGGATTACATCATGGAACAGACTTGGCGTTGGTACGGACCCAAAGACCCGGTAACCATTCGTGACATCATGCAGACCGGTGCAACCGGTATTGTTTCCGCTCTGCATCACATTGCTAACGGTGAAGTGTGGACCGTTGAAGAGATCGAAAAGCGTAAGCGTGAAATCGAGTGGGACAAAGAAAAAGGCCACTCAACCGGTCTGCGCTGGTCAGTGGTAGAAAGTGTACCGGTATCAGAAGACATCAAGAAGCGCACCGGAGACTATGAACGTCATATTAAAAACTATTGCACTACGCTGCTGAACCTGGGTGCCTGCGGTGTTGATGTTGTCTGCTACAACTTTATGCCGGTTCTGGACTGGACACGGACTGATCTTTCTTTCGAAGTGAAAGACGGTAGTCGTGCGCTTCGTTTTGACCGGTATGAGTTTGCAGCTTTTGAACTGTATGTTCTCAAGCGCCCCGGTGCAGAGGTTGATTACAGTGAAGACGATCAGTCGAAGGCTAAAGAACGCTTCGCGACGATGACGAAAGATGACATCACCCGTTTGACCAAAAACCTGATTGCAGGTCTACCGGGTGCTGAAGAAGGTTATACGCTGGAGCAGTTCCAGCAGGCACTGGACAGCTATGCCCATATCGATGCGGAAGGGCTGCGCCAGAATCTGTTCTCTTTCCTGCGTGAAGTGGTTCCTGCGGCTGAACTGGCCGGTGTGCGCCTGTGCATTCATCCGGATGATCCACCCTGGGCTATTCTGGGGCTGCCACGTATTGCCAGTACCGAAGACGATTTTATTCGTATTACTCAGGCGGTGGACAGCATTTATAACGGCATTACCTTCTGTACGGGCTCACTCAGCCCTAGAGAAGATAATGACCTGCCGGGTATGGTGGAAAGGCTGGGCAGTCGCATTCACTTCGTGCACCTGCGCAGTGTTGAGCGCGAAGACGATGGCAGCTTCTATGAAGCCAATCACCTGGAAGGCATGGCTAACCTGTACGACGTGACGCGTGCACTGATTATGGAACAGCGTCGTCGTCAGGAAGAAGGGCGGGTCGACTGTCTGATTCCCATGCGCCCGGACCACGGTCACCAGATGCTGGATGATCTTGCCAAGCAGACCAATCCCGGTTATTCCTGCATTGGCCGTATGCGTGGTCTGGCAGAACTGCGTGGTCTGATGATGGGTATTGAGCGGAGCTTGTAATGACAACCCGTAGCCTCCCTCGCCTGGCGTGTATAGGCGAATGCATGGTGGAGTTGTCTCCTGCAGACCGGGGCCTGTATAAACAGGCCTTTGCAGGAGACACCCTCAATACTGCTATTTATGCCGCCCGTAGTGCTGGTCCCGCGTTGAATATCAGTTATATCACTGCGCTGGGAACCGATCACTTCAGTGATTGTATGATTGATCTTTTCCAGAGTGAACGACTGTGTTGTGACTGGGTTGCCAAACTCAGTGATAAGTTGCCGGGCCTGTATGCAATTGAGCTGGATGAGACCGGAGAGCGAAGCTTCAGTTATTGGCGCAGTGACTCTGCTGCAAAGCAGATGTTTAGCCGTGGCTTGAGTGATGAGCAGAAAGAATCGCTGGCAGAAGTCTTTGACCTTTATTACCTGTCGGGTATCACGCTTGCTATTTTGAACGATGAAGATCGTTCTACATTGAAAGAAATTCTGATCAAAGCCCGTCGTCGTGGTGCCAGAGTGGCCTATGACAGTAATTATCGTCCAAGACTCTGGTCATCAAAGGCTCAGGCACAGTCAGTCACTCGTGAATTTCTTGCCATTACTGACATCGCATTAGTCACCTTTGATGATGAACAAATGTTGTTTGATGATGAGTCTGTGTCCGATACGCTAAGTCGTATGACGCACATCAATGAAGTGGTTGTGAAGCAGGGTGGGGAAGGTTGTACGGTCGTTTGTTCAGTATTTGGTAAACAAGAGAGCAGCCAGAACTCTGTTTTTGTGCCCACAACGCCCGTCAGTCATGTCGTCGATACCACATCGGCAGGTGATTCATTCAATGGAGCCTACCTTGCCAGAAGAGTGCTTGGTCATTCCCCGGAAGAAGCTGCACTGTTTGCCCATCGCCTGGCAGGCACCGTGATCCAGTATAAAGGTGCCATTATCCCTGAAGCCATAACCTCTCAGTTATTGGAGGTAGAAGCAGTATGCTGACAGCAGAAGATGTATTGACGCGTGCACACCCGGTTATGCCGGTGATGGTTATTGATACCATTGAGCAGGCTTTACCCATGGCCAGTGCTCTGAAAGCCGGTGGTATTTCCGTTTTTGAAATTACCCTGCGGTCAGACTGTGCTATTGAGGCCATTGAGTTGATCAAAAAAGAGATGCCCGATTGCCTGCTGGGTGCGGGTACAGTCATTAATGTTGAGCAGCTCCATCAGGTGCATCAGGCCGGTGCTGACTTTGTCATTTCTCCCGGAGCTATGCCCGAGCTGTTAAGTGCTGCCCGTGATCAAAACATTGTATTAATGCCCGGTGTATCCTCTGCTTCAGATGTTATGCAGGCACTGACTTATGGTTATCAGGTACAGAAGCTGTTTCCTGCTGAGGTTGTTGGCGGGGTAGCTATGCTAAAATCCCTGTCCGGTCCATTCCCCCAGGTCAGTTTTTGCCCCACAGGTGGCATTAGTCCAGATAACTATCAGGATTATCTGGCTCTGAGTAATGTTCAGTGTGTGGGTGGTTCATGGTTAGTGCCAAAACCAGCAGTGGAGAGTGGTGACTGGGCGGAAATTACCCGGTTAGCCAAAGAGACTGCACTGATTTAACCATAGAGAACACGAAGCCCTGTAGGTCGGTAACCCTGAAGGGATTGCCGACAATCCGAAAACCGGAACCATCAAATTGTGTAATGGTTGGCAGCCCGCTGTGTTACTGATTTACCCTGTAATTAAAGCAAGTTGGAGAAAGAGGATGCTTGGCCTGGCAGAACCCAAACGGCTGTATCAGAAAATTGGCCGTGATATCCGTCAACAGATTATTGATGGTGTTTACGAAGTAGGTAGCCGTTTGCCTGCTGAGCGTGAAATAGCTGAAATGCTGAACGTCAGTCGTACGATTGTTCGTGAGGCGTTGATTATGCTTGAACTGGAGGGGCTGATAGAAGTTCGCAAGGGTTCTGGTATTCATGTTATTTCCAATGCTATTACCTACGAGAGCACTACTGATACCGGTGGCAGTGATCTGGTTAATTTCAATGACGTAGGTCCATTTGAACTACTTCAGGCAAGACAGCTGATTGAGAGCCATATTGCTGCCTTTGCTGCTACTCAGTTGAATAAGAACAACTTACAGAGTATGCGTGCAGCCCTTGAGCTGGAAAAGCAGGAACTCGGCCAGGGTGTTAACAGTGGCAAGGGCGACGAGCTGTTCCATATGGCCATCGCTGAAGCAACTCAGAACAGTGTGCTGGTGGCTTTAAATCAGCAGCTCTGGGATATTCGTAGAAGCAGCCCTATGTGGAAGCGTCTGCATGAGTGGATTGATCATATGGATTACCTGGAGGAGTGGGTTGATGATCATGATAAAATCATTCAGGCACTATCCTGTAAAAATCCTGAAGCCGCTCGGCATGCTATGTGGCAGCACCTGGAGAATGTAAAAACGACATTATTGCGTGTCTCTGATAAGGCAGATGACTCTTTTGACCGGTTTTTGTTTGATCATAGCCCTTCTGTGTTTTGATCAGAATGGGCTCATCATCGTCATTCGATATGATGAGCCCGGGCAGTTTTGCCTGAAAAGTTCAGTTGTTCTGGCTGTACATTAAATCGATAATCAGTATTGCCTACTTAATAGACGTTGATTTCATCTTCAAGCCCAAGTTATGCCCTGTAAACAGATCTTTTGTCTCTTTCTCAAGGGCTTTCTGCAAGCCTTCCAACAGATGAATAGTATCTTTGATGCGGTTAGCGTGCTGTACCTTTTCTCGCTGGATAGAAGGGTGAGCATCTTGCAGGCGGTGGATAAGGTTAGAAGCGTATGTTATTCCCTGCTTTAATGCTTCTTTAAGGTTGGTTGGTTTCAGACTTGCTAGCCTTTCTGTAAGGAGCTTTACATTTGGCGGGTGAAATCTCCACTGGATAATAACGTTCTTTTTACATCCTGCTGTGTGATGATGCTTCGTTTCTTTACTCCAGAATCTGTCTGGCCATTTTGTGGGGTAGATCTGTTACTGGGGCTGTCATTTTCCATGACTATTCGATCCTGAATCAGAGATATAAGATCCTTTTGAAACTATCTTATCGGCTATTTTCTAAATAACCAGAATCCAATCACCTTATTCCGGAAACGATCACAGTTGGAGAATGTCAGGGGGCGTGTAGATGATGAATAAGATTACAGAAGTACCTGACGCATGCTTGTCAGGATTTTGATATTTTTGCTCAAAGTATCCAACAGACCGGATGATTCTTGATATAGAGTCTGATTTTCAGGTATGTCAGGGATATTTATAGCGGGATGGTGTTTCTTTCTGAATATTTCTAATGGCTTTTGCAGTATGCCTGACTCTCTTTTGGAATTTGTCCAGATTACTCCTCAGATTATCAGGATTTTTGGTAATTTGCCTTGTTGACATTGGTTCTGATGAAGGTTGAGAAGGCTACTGATGATCAGGTACTGAAGTTTATGCACCTGGTGTGGATAGCACCAAGGATGGTTGCAACCAATGTTAGTGAATCACGCGAGCCTTTTTATGGCTCAGGCTGAGTTTTTATCGGTATATTGCTTCTGATACCAAAGTTCAGCTCTGTCATGAGCCTCTCCAATTCCCTGTTGTAATTGATAAATAACTATAGGAAATTGAATAATATGGTTATTAGTGAAAGCTCACTTTTTTAGGGCTCATAACTATAAAAATAGTTGGCTTTATTGTGTTACTTCCGAAATAACCAGAACGAAAAAATTTTGGTCATGCCGGGCATCACAGCCCAGGTCATCAGCAGTACGGTACATATACAGCTCACCAGAATGGCCAGAAAGCGGGGCACATCATCCGGTAATAGCATGGATATAAGAGGGGGGATGAAAAGGATCTGTGGGTAAATTGCCAGCAGAGTAACCAGGGCCATACGATATTTAGGTGGTTTTTGAAGAGGGGTGTCCGGGGGCTCGAACCAGAATTCAATGCCTTCTATCTTTTCTGCCTGTCTGGATTCGACCATTTCAGGAAGCTTATCGAGCCATAGCTGACGAATTTTGGACTCTTCCCAGGCCGACAGTGAAACATGATCACGAAAACGAATCATGGCATGAACGGTATGATCATCTTCGGTTGGGGGCTTGATGAACTGGGTTCCTTCATAGCCGTCAAACTTTCTGGCGGCATCACTGATGCCTTTTACCCAGATTCGGTACTCCTCCAGCTTGCCGGGCCTTATGGTATTGGCAATCATCAGGGTGACCGGATCCGGGTTGTTAGCCATCAGTGTCCTCTCAACAGAGCCTTTTATTTCTGTCCACTATAGTACTGGATGCTTTTTTCTACTGCATCCACAACAGTCTGGTACCCTGTGCAACGACAGAGGTTGCCTGCGTGCTCCCTGCGAATATCATCACGGTTGATGCCGTTACTGCCACTCTGACAGCAGCCCCCAGCAGATTGAGCAAGCCCCTCTATATAAGATGTGGTTTTCATCACCAGCCCAGGCGTGCAGAAGCCGCATTGAACCGCTCCCGCATCCACATACGCCTGCTGAACAGGTGATAATTCACCATTGATGCTTTCTCCTTCAATGGTACGAATTACTCTGCCTTCAGCCCTGATGGCCAGAGTGATACAGCTATCAACAGGCACTTCATCAATCAATACGGTACAGGCGCCACACTCACCAACTCCACAGCCTTCCTTGCAGCCGGTAAGGCCATGGGATCTCAGGGCTTCCAATAATGACTGACGGACATCAACCACCAGTTCCACCGGTTTGCCATTGAGTTGGCATTGAATAATCTGTTTCATAACTATTTTCCCAGGCTGGTTTTACAGCTGGCCTCCAGCTCGAATAATGGCTTCACTAACCACTCGGTCAGCCAGAGTACGGATAATGTGTTCACGGAAATCTTTGCTGGCCCGCCAGGAATTTCTAGGGGAGAGCTCTTCAAGCACCATGGAAGCAATGTCTGCAATCAGTTTTCTGGAAACGGGTTGTCCGATAACCTGTTCTTCAAGTACACGGCAGCGTTTAGGCACTGGAGCCGCAACCGTATAGGCCAGTCGCAGGCTTTCAATACGATTATCCTCCAGTTTACAGGCAGCGGCACAGCCGATGGTGGCAATATCCATCGCCTTACGCATGGCGTATTTGTAGAAATGGCTGCCGGTATTTTGATGGCTTTCAGGGTTTATACTGAACTGGGTAACGATTTCATCTTCTTCAAGGTGAACCTTACCAGGGCCTGCATAGAACTCTTCAACAGGAACCTCACGTTTTCCTCTTTGGCTTTGCAGAGTGACTCTGGCATCAAACACTAGCAACGGCGCTGCACTGTCCCCACTGGGTGCACCATTGCATATATTGCCGCCAAGGGTCGCCATATTGCGTACCTGGGGACCACCAATGGATGATGCGCCTTCGACTAAAGCGGGTAGTAACCCATCACTTTTGAGGAAATTAATCAGCCGGGTAAACGTAACGCCTGAACCCACCTGAAGCATGCCATCCGGTGTATGGGTTATACCGGTCAGTTCATCCAGGTCATGGATATCCACAAGAGAGCCAAAACCGGATTTACCTTCCCGAAGTCTTATAAGTACATCGGTTCCTCCAGCAATCAGCTTACTGCCGGGGTTTTCAGCCAGAAGATGGCAGGCTTGTTCAATGCTATTGGCTCGATGATATTGATCAATGGGGAACATGCCCTCTCTCCTAAATTAGCTCTGCGTCACGGAATGCGTTGAATAATGCCTTGGGAGACATGGGCAGCTGGTTCATGGCAACACCGGTGGCATCCAGAATGGCATTGCGAATGGCCGGTGCCACAGAGAGCAGAGGGGGTTCACCCAGTGACTTGTTACCAAAGGCTGCAGTGGGCTCATGGGTTTCAACAAAGTCACAGCTGATATCTGGAGAATCCATCATGGTAGCGATTTTGTAATCCAGCAGGTTGTTGTTGTAGATCCAGCCGGTTTCCGGGTCTGCCAGCAGCTCTTCACTGAGGGCTCCGGAAATACCCATGCCTACACCACCATAAACCTGCCCTGCGGCCAGATCAGGGTTGATGATTTTTCCAGAGTCGTGAATATTGCGAATCCCGAGAATGGATAACTGGCAGAGTTTGATATCGACTTCCACCTCAACCAGGGTACAGCCATAGGAATAGGCGCTAGTGGTCACCTTTCGTGAAACTTCGGCGGTTAATTGCTGCCCACGGGTTTTGTGGTAGTAGGCATCAAGCGCAAGTTCGTTTAATGAGAGGCGAACAGTCTTATCACCATTGAACACCGCATCTTCAGAGATGGTCAGTTGCTCAACAGGCAGCTCAAGCATAGTACTGGCATGCTCAAGAATACGTTGTCTGAGCAGGTCTCCGGTCTCTGCCACTGCCTGACAGACAATATAAGTCTGTCTTGATGCAAAGGAACCCGGGTCAAAGGGCGTTGTGTCTGTATCCTGAGTAGACACCACACGAATGGCAGAGACCGGGATGCCCAATCTTTCTGACGCCATCTGGGCAATAACGGTATCTGAACCCTGACCAATTTCTGTGGCGCCAATCTGAACCGTTACCCGCCCATCCTGATTGAGAATCATCCGTGCACCGGCAATTTCTACGGAGGCGGGGTAGGTTCCGCTGCCATAGGAGAAGCAGGCAAGACCAAGTCCTCGCCGAATATTGCCACTCTTGAATGCCTGGTGCTCCTGCTTTTTCTGGTCCCAGCCAAAGGTTTCACGGCCTTTTATCAGACACTCACGAATACCGGCACTTTCTATGACTTTTCCTGTCAGTGGGTTCGTGTCTCCAGTTTGGGCAACATTCTTCAGTCGGAAATCGAGACTATCCATTCCAATTTTTCTTGCTGCTTCCTCCATGATGGACTCAACTGCATAGACCAGCTGGGGAGAGCCATAACCACGCATGGCACCTGCAGATGGCAGGTTGGAATAGTGGGTGACTGCCTGATAGGAGAGGGCTGCATTGGGATAGAGAGGCACCACTTTGGAACCGGCCGCTTTGGCAATGGAGTGTCCGTGGGATGCATAACCGCCGGTATTGGAAGAGACATCCATAGCCAGGGCTTTTAAAGTACCGTCATTATTCACAGCGCATTCCACATTAACCCGGAATGGATGACGAATACGGGTACTGCTGAGGCACTCTTCCCGGGTTAACTCCAGCATGACCGGAACGCCACCCAGTTTCTTCGTGAGGAAGGCAACCATGGGTTCCAGTACCACATCCTGCTTGTTACCAAAGCCGCCACCAATGGCAGGTTTGATGACCTGTATGGTGCTCATGGGGATATCCAGGGCCTGGCTGACAATTCTGCGGCAGATGTGGGGAATCTGTGTGGAGGACATGATGACAATATGGTCTGTGTCATCCATATAGGCCCAGGCGATATGGTTTTCCATATGGCAATGCTGAACCATTTGAGTCTGGAACTGGCCTTTCAGGCTGATATCGGCTGAGGCTACTGCTGCCGGTACATCGCCGCACTGGTAGCTGTGTTCGCCAACCTGATTAGCACTGCCTTTGTGGAGTTCCATTGCGGCGGTATCCAGAGCCTGTTCATGGTTCAGTAGTGCCGGATACTCTTTATAGGTCACTTTGATTTTTTTAAGAGCTTTGCTGGCAGTGAGCCCATCGACAGCAACAACAATGGCAATTTCATCACCATGGTAACGGACATAGTCTGTCAGCAGGAGACGGTCTTCCTTATCCCTTGCTGCCGGGTCGAGGTTAAAAGCATGACCAGCGGTGGCAAAGGGTATCCTGGGAATATCCGCAAAGGTGAAAACGGCTTCAACACCGGTCATGGCAAGGGCTTCAGTGGTATCAATATCAACCACCCTGCCGTGAGCTATGTTGCTGTGAAGATACTTGGCAATGCGTGTACCGGGAAGAGCCAGATCACCAGTAAAACGACAGCGGCCGGTTACCTTGGCTTTGGCATCCAGGCGCTCCTGTGAGAGTCCGACAGACATGGTTGATTCCTATTGTTTCCACAAAAGTAGATCGGTTCACTTACGTGTCGACGCGTGACAAAAAAGCGCTGAACCACAAAGATCACGAAGTCCTGTTGTTAAAAAGCTTCGTGCTCTTTGTGGTTCAAAAAAATGCTTGCCGAAATCACTTTTCCCAGTAACGGAAGCATTCGTTCAGCGGTTGGCGATGCAGGAACTGTCCATGACCTGGCTTACCGGTAAAGTGCCCATCCCGTACAATAATTTCACCCCGGGACAGGGTCATGATCGGATAGCCCTGCAATTTCATGCCCTCATATGGGCAGTAATCAGAGCGACCATGCATCAGTCGCTGGCTGAGTGTTACCTCTCTTTTTGGGTCAATAATTACCAGATCAGCATCGGCTCCCTCTGCGATCAGGCCTTTGCGCGGGTAGAGCCCAAACAACTGGGCAGGACGTGTACTGACCAGCTCAACAAAATGGTTGATGGATATACGGTCTTTCATCACCCCTTCAGAAAAGAGCAGGGGTACACGGTTTTCAACGCCGGGAATACCGTTAGGGCAATATTGGAAGCCATCCCGGCCTGCGCTTTTCTGTGACATGGTGAACGCGCAATGATCGGTAGCTACCGTACTGATGGTACCGTCCATTAACCCCTGCCAGAGTTGATTCTGGTGGTAGCTGTCACGCAGGGGAGGGCTCATGATGTATTTCAACCCTTCATCATAAGGGTGCTCAGCGGCACCATTATCACCGGTGGAGCTGTTGTACTTATTGATATCCAGTGACAGGTACTGGGGGCAGGTTTCAGCAAAGACCGCCTGTCCCCGCTGGTGTGCCTGACGGATATATTCCAGACCAATGCCATTGGAAAGGTGAACGATATAGATCGGTGCATCACCTGCCAGCGTTGCGAGGTTGATCATGCGACCTACGGCTTCGGCCTCACACTCTGGTGGACGGCTCAATGCATGATAAATGGGGGCATTGGAACCCTGAGCGAGAACCTTTTCTTTCAGGAAGCGGATAGCTCCGTCGTTTTCAGGGTGAACGCAGGTAAGGGCATTCAGCTGGTTTAAACGTTCCAGTGCGGCAAGAACCTGACTGTCATCCAGTTTATAGCCATAGGTCAGGTAGAGTTTGAAACTGGAGATCCCTTCTTCCAGTACCATGGACTCCATTTCTTCTAGAATACTGTTGTCTATATGCTGGATGGTGCCGTGAAAACTGTAATCAATAACCGCCTTGTCACGTGCAAATGCGTGGTACCGCTCAAGCTGATGGTGCAGGGAGCATCCGGCGGGGCCAAAGCCCATATGGTCAACAATCGTGGTGGTTCCACCACAGGCTGCTGACACCGTGCCGCTGTAAAAATCATCGCAGCTCTGGGCAATGCCAACATCAATATTCAGGTGAGTATGAACGTCAACGCCGCCAGGTATGACATAGTGACCGGCGGCGTTAATAGTTTCGATAGAGCCCTCCATTCGCTCAGGGCTGCTTTCGGGTAATTCAATATTTGGAGCAATACGCTCAATGATGCCGTCACGGGTCAACAGGTCCGCCCGCTCACTGGTATCGGCATTCACCAGCGTTGCATTTTTTATAAGGACGTTCATGGTCCCGTACCTTTTTGTTATCAGCTCGCTCCCATGAAAAGCATGAGAGCGAGGGGTTTACTGGTATTGCTTATTTTTCTTCCAGGTTATGCAGGTACATGCCAGGAATAGCAGCGTACATGGCAGCACACTTAACCAGATGGTCTTTCCAGGTCTTCTCGTCTGGAGCATGAGCTTCTGGCTCTTTACCAGGACCAAAACCAACAACCGGGATGCCATAACGGCCCATAATGGAAACACCGTTGGTAGAGAAGGTCCACTTGTCCACCAGAGGCTTCTTGTCGAAGAGAAGCTCGAAGCAGTCACTGGTAACTTTGGTGACCAGGTGATCTTCTGGCAGTACCCATGCTGGGAAGTAGCACTCGGTTTCATAAACCAGACCGGTGTAGGCTGGGCGGTCATAGTTATACATGGTGACCCTGCCGCCTGCTTCCTGAACAGCTGGCAGTGAACGGATTTCTTCCAGAGCACCTTCCCAGGTTTCACCCCAGGTCAGACGACGGTCGATGGAAATCGCGCAGCTATCTGCAACGGCGCAGCGGCTTGGCGAAGTAAAGAACACTTCAGAAACGGTCAGGGTGCCTTTACCCAAGAATTCATCATCGCCTAGATTATTGGCGAGTTCCTTGATCTCATTCAGGATTGGGCCCATCTTGAAGATGGCATTGTCGCCACGCTCAGGTGCTGAACCGTGGCAGCTGACGCCGTCCACTTCAACACGAATTTCCATCCGGCCGCGCTGACCACGATAGATGTTGCAGTCAGTAGGCTCGGTGCTGACAACAAACTCAGGACGCAGTCCGGTTTCATTGATGATGTACTGCCAGCACAGACCATCACAGTCTTCTTCCTGAACAGTGCCGGTGACAACCAGTGTGTAGTCGTCTTCAAGGCCGAGGTCCTTGATGATCTTGCCGGCGTAAACCATGGAAGCCATACCGCCTTCCTGGTCAGATGCGCCGCGACCACCGATGGTCTCTTCATCTTCGTAACCTTCATAAGGGTCGAAGGTCCAGTTGCTCAGGTTACCCACACCGACAGTATCGATATGAGCGTCCATGGCGATAATGTGCTTACCATGGCCGATATAGCCAAGCACGTTACCCTGTGGATCAATGTCTACCTTATCAAAGCCAACTTTTTCCATTTCTTCCTTGATGCGAAGAACCACTTTCTCTTCATCACAGGATTCACTGGGAATGGCAATCATATCCCGCAGGAAGCGGGTCATATCTGGCTTGTATTCTTCTGCTTTTTTCAGGATTTCAGCAAAAGGGATTTTTAATTCTTTATACATGGTCGTATATCCTTGTTTGTTTTATGTGGGCCGCTTTCCTTTTGTCGGAGTCAGCCCGTGTCGAGATTTATTTAAAAGTGAAATGGTTTTATCAGATGCCGTATTTGCCTTCCCAGACAACATCCTGATAGTTCACTGGATCGGTATCGCCTTCAGTATTGAACAGCAGAACCACGGAGTTGCCGTCCAGACCCAGATCTTTCATGATGGATTTCGCATCGGGATGATGTGCAATGGCGTAGAGTGTACCCACTCCAATAGCACCGGATTCACCAGCAATAATTCGCTCATCACCGGGTAATGGGCTGGCCTGGATACGCATGCCCAGAGCCGCAGTTCGGTCTTCAATAGACATGAAATGACGGCTGCAGTTTCTCAGGACTTCCCAGCCCAGAGGGTTAGGTTCACCACAGGCCAGTCCAACCATAATGGTGTCCAGGTCACCGGTAACATTGACAGCAGCACCATCGCCGCTGCAGCCAGACTTATAAATACAGTCCGCCTGATGGGGCTCTGCGGTAATGCCTGTAAAGCGGTCAGCTCCATAGCGGTTAGCCAGATAGCCGAGTACACCACCAGCCATGGCACCAACACCAGCCTGAAGGATTGTGTGGGTAGGGCGGTCAATGCCCATGGCCTGCATCTGCTCAACGGCTTCATCCGCCATGGTCATGTAACCCTGCATGATCCAGGTGGGGATTTCGGTATAACCTTCCCAAGCCGTGTCCTGAACCATCAGCCAGCCATTCTCGTCGGCATTCTTGCAGGCAAGGCGTACGGCATCGTCGTAATTCAGGTCGGTGACAATGCATTCGGCACCTAAACGACGAATGTTTTCTACACGTTCTTTGGCAGCGCCTTTGGGCATGTAGACAACAGCATTTTGTCCAAGCTGCATGGCAGCCCAGGCCACACCGCGGCCATGGTTTCCATCCGTTGCGGTTGCAAAGGTTATGGGTTCCTGTCCTTTCAGGCTGTCAAAGCTGAATTCTTCAAGTGGAATACCCAGTTTATTGCTGACGCACTTACCAATGGCATAAGAGCCACCGAGCACTTTGAATGCGTTCAGGCCGAAACGATAGGACTCATCTTTGACCAGAATTTTTTTCAGGCCAAGCTGATGAGCCAGCTGGTCAAGAGAACGAAGTGGTGTTGGTTCATAGCCAGGAATTCGCTGGTGGAATTCACGGGCTATTCTGGCCACTTCGGTACTGAAGAGTGGTGAAGATTCACCGTTAAAGAAGCGGTTAGGCTCCTGTTTTATGGATAAGCTGAATTCTGACATGGTATGTGCCCCCAAACACAAATGCTGACAGCGCTCCCTGCTGCCAGTATGGCGGTCAGGGAGCAGTTCCCGAACAATCAGGCGTCAACGCGACGGGCGCCTTTCTTCATCAGGTTTTCCAGCACAACGTCTGGGTTGGCAAAGCGACGGTTGAGGATCATGGAAGCGATGATGTAAGGCTTCCAGCCAGCTTCTTTGTAGGTGTCGATCAGGTACTTGTTGAATACACCTTCGGTTACTTCACCTTCCTTGCAGGAAACACCGGTGATGTCTGCAGGCAGGCAGTGCATGTAAAGCGCTTCACCATTGCGGGTATGCTTCATCATTTCTTCGGTGCAGTGCCAGCCTTTGTGCAGAGCATTCTGAGCCAGGCATTCCTGTTCCAGTGTTTTCAGGCCTGCGTGGTCGCCAGCTTTCAGCAGGTCAGTACGACGACCCATGACGTGGTAAGGTGCCCAGGACTTAGGATAAACAATATCAGCATCCTTGAAGGCTTCAGCCATGGTGCTTACCTGAGTGAAGCTGCCGCCACTTTCTGCTGCCTGGCGACCAGCTGTTTCAACGACTTCAGGAATCAGGTCGTAGCCTTCTGGGTGAGCCAGAGTGACATCCATACCGAAGCGGGTCATCAGGCCGATGATGCCCTGTGGAACGGAGAGAGGCTTGCCGTAGCTTGGAGAGTAAGCCCAGGTCATGGCAATCTTCTTGCCTTTCAGATTTTCCAGACTGCCAAAATGCTCGATCAGCCATGCCAGGTCAGCCATGCTCTGGGTTGGGTGGTCGATATCGCACTGCAGGTTTACCATGCCAGGACGTTGAGCCAGAACACCGTTTTCCTTGCCGAAGTCCAGGGCGGAGCCCACTTCACGCATGTACTGGTTACCATAGCCCAGGTACATGTCATCGCGGATACCGATCACGTCAGCACAGAAAGAGATCATGTTGGCGGTTTCACGAACGGTTTCGCCATGAGCGATCTGGGACTTGCCTTCATCCAGATCCTGAATTGCCAGCCCCAGCATGTTACAGGCGGAGGTGAAGGAGAAACGGGTACGGGTAGAGTTATCACGGAACAGGGAAACACCGAGGCCGCTGTCGAACACTTTGGTAGAGATGTTTTCGTTGCGCAGCAGGCGCAGGCCTTCTGCTACTTTTAATACCTGCTTCAATTCATCGGTAGACTGTTCCCAGGTCAGGAGAAAGTCTTTGCTATGCAGTTTGGTGTTCAGTGCCTTGATATCTTGAAGTAACTGGTCGAAATTGCTCACGGTATTTCCTTTTCTGAATTTCAGACCCTTTGAGCGAAGACAGTGCTATCGGATCTGGGGTTATTAATTGACTGAGTCTGGCGCGGTTGAAGAGGCGGCCCTGATAAATCAGTCAGATGGCTAACTGGTATCTTTTAATAGCCAACTTGCGTGCCAACTTTTGTGAACCGGTGGTGAAAAAAGGATGAACCGTGAGGAAATTTGATGAGTTATATCCGTTTGTATGCCTACAGCCTTTGATAATCGAGGGATATGGAAAACAGTTTGAGAAAAATACAGTTGTAATCACTACTTTTTATAAATAGAAAACTGATCTGACACAATTTCTGGGAAGGAGAAAAAGCGGCCGTGGTTCGTTTTGATCTATCAGTTTGATAATAATTTGCCGAGGTGATAATCAGATTGACACCAGCTTTGCCTTAATCAGACAGATTGGTATATGTTTCAGGCTCTGAAGTTGCTATACGGAGGCAAGTGAGAGAGGCCCCGGGAGCTTAGACACACTAAGTGACAGGGCAGGGCTGGTGCTCCAGTGAGCAAATGCAGGCAATAAGTAGCAGCTGCTAAGGCGGCGGGTATATAGCCTGCTATAGGTAATAGAGTGATATAAAGCTGCTTATTTATCGGGTAAGCGGTGCTTGATCATCTGTCCCAGGGTGAGAATATCTTTGCGGACTTCTTTAATCTGACTTTCTACACCTTCAAGGCGCTGGTTAATGCCACCTAACCATTCATTATTACTACTGAGGCGTTCATTATTTTCATCCAGCCGCTCATTGGTTTCATCAAGGCGCTCATTATTTTCACCAAGGCGTTCATTAGTTTCATTCAGCCGCTCATAGGTTTCGTCTACACGCTCATGGGTAAAATCTACCAGTTTGTTGGTTTCATCGAGCCGTCCATTAATGGTGTCCAGATGCTCGCTGATATCATCCAGAATTTTGTGGGTGTTATCCATTAACTCGCTGGTGCGCTCAAAGCCAGACAGTGTGGCCTGAGCCAGTTCGGAGACATCTTCCTTAACGCCGGTAACTTCTGTCTGAATGCCCGACATATTGACTTTGACGCCAATGATTTCATGCTGGTTTTTAAGCGCGATGTGTTTGATATCCGCCATCGCTTTCACCAGGCCATGAATCGTGTTGTAGAGGGACTGGTGTTGCTTCTCCAGCATCTCAACTCTTGTTTCTAGCGACATACAGCTACCTGTCTTTTGTTGTGTTACAAAGCCTTGTGTTTAAACATTTTGTATTTAGACAGCCATGAAGCACTCTTATTAAAAATTTTTGTAAAAAAGAGAGCACTATTTTTCAACCTGGTATTCAGGTGATGGCAGTTTTATAGATACAGCTGTTCACTGACTGCATGATCAGCATAGCAGAGCTTCAGAATGTCACTGGGTTTATTGATGAGGGAAATAACAAGAGCAATTTATAGTGGAATGGGGGTATGGATTAAATCAGGGATGTGTATCTGCTTTGAGTAGACTGATTGAACCATGGAGATCACGAAGAACACAAAGAAATGCTTTTCCTCTGTGAACGTTGTGATCTCCATGGTTCAAAAAGTAATCTCAAGACATTGATAGTTTTAGTATCGCTTCCAGAACCCCGCCGGCAATCGCACGGGCTTTATCAGAAACGGTTGCATGGTCAACACTGGTTCCGCGGGGATCAATATCACCAATTTTGAAACCTGGAGTAACTTCAGATCCTGTGCTGATCATACCCCGAACCTTACCTCCAATCCGGGTAATCACTGGCTGGCTTCCACTCTCTGTACTGATGTTTGCAACGACCTGTCCTTCTTCGACCAGCTCACCAATGGCTACTTCTGGGGTAACTTGACCGGCACAGGGAGCCCGTAATACTCTCTCTTCTGCGTAGCCCATAATAGTGCCAGGCTTTCCGGTATTGGGTTCAGCTTCTCCCTGGTAAATGATTCTGGCCAGGTTATGACCCCGGCAGGTCTCGATAACGGCATCCACATCCTGTCCAGCATTAAATCCAGGGCCAAGAGCAATGGTCACCGGTGCCATTTTTCGATGGGTTCCAAGGTTTTGTTTGGCCAGAATGCCATCAACCAGAACTGCAGGTTTAAACTGGCGAAGTGTCTGCCCATCCGCGTCGGCCATAATCGGAATATGACCATCATTGATGATTCTCAGTGCATCAGCAACGGATCGTGCCTTGCGTGCAGTGATGCCCTCAACGGTTATCTGGCCACTCTCGTTCAGTAGAGCACCGGCAAAAGAAACATTGGTACGAATCACCGTTGGTTTTGGCAGATCCAGCATGACCACTTTATAGCCACTGTTATGCAGTTTGACAGCCGTACCGGATGCCAGGTCACCGGCTCCCCGGATGACCACAAGGTTATCATGACCATTGTCTGCAGAAGAGAGTATTGCTGGCTTTCCACCATTTTTTCCCAAAGTCTTTCCACGAGAAAGTGCTAGAATCTCCCCCATAATACTGACCGCAATTTCTTCCGGGCTTTCTGCTCCAATATCCAGGCCTACCGGGGTGCGAACCTCTTGAAAACGCGCTTCGCTGATTCCGAGTTCAAGGCATTTATCATGAAGCGTTTCTACCTTGCGACGACTGGCCAGTTGGCCGATATGTCGGGCAGGACTTTTAAGAATGGCAGGTAATGCGGCTGTGTCTTCATGGTTGGTTGCAATGATGACCTGTGTATTGTCCCGAATGGTCACTTGATCGATGGCATCCTGAATAGTCTCTCCCAGGATGAGTTGAGTATTGGGTGGAAACAGCTTTGCATTCAGGTTGGGTTCCCATGAGTCTGCAACGGTAATCCGATAACCCAGCTCGGATGCCAGCTTTGCCACCGCACGGTTCACATGACCCCCACCGATTAATAGCATATCCGGGCGGATGCCCTGCACATCAATATGTACGGTCATGGTTCCACCGCAGTCCATATCCATGGCATCTTTGCCAGTTCTGGACATACTGCCTTTTATCACTCTTGAGCGACCTTCCTTCAATGCATCAATGGCTTCATTGATCACATGCCGCTCAATCATACCGCCACCAATGGTGCCCTGGGTCCGGCCATCTTCCTGAACGAGAAGTATGGCATCATGACGGGGAGCAGAGCCTTTGGTTTCTATAATTGAAGCTAAAGCAAAAGGGGTGTTCTGTTCATAGAGTCGAGCCGCTTCTGCAAAAATGTTCATTGGTTTCCCCCATTATAAAATTAAATGATTATTCTCAGATGATTCAGTTTTCCAGGTGACACCCTCTACAAATGGGGCTGACTGGCTCTGGAAACTGCTAATGACATAGTGATGAAGTGGTGGTGAAAGGCATTGCACCGATGCGATAAATTTTCTGGCACATGTACGGTCTGAAAGCTGGTCTACCTGATTGATTAGCCAGACCTTGCATGCACTGGCTGGTGCATTTTTGAAAAGGCCATGCTTGTCATTAAGTAGTAGAAACAGGGTTCTGGGGGTTGGTCTTTCACCTTCAGACAACCCGGTAATATTGACGAACTGTTCCCAGCGGTGAATATTCTGTGGGCTGACAGGATTAGAGATACCATTCCAGCCGGTCACACCTATAATGATCTGGCAGCCGTCAGGCAGAACTGGCTCATCATCTCTAGGAGCTTTTAATGGGCGCCGTCTGGAGCCATCGGCCTCTATAAGAATATTGTCGTATATATCGAGTTTGATCAGTTGCTGAATAGCGGTTGGAGAAAGTCCCTTCAGTTTTTCAGGGTTCTCGTCTGGGAAGCCTGCTAACGTGATTGATGACGCCCTGGGTTCGATTCCTGCCTGTTCAAGAACATTACTTTCTATCAGCCGGTCTATATATTGACCAAAGCCGGCTGGAGATGGCCGGAAGATTCGTGTCGTTGTGGTCAGCAGTACTTTATGCCCTAACTGCTTTAGCTGAAGAGCAAGGTATTCCAGGCAGCTGGTCTTTCCTCCGGCACCGGTTGCCGCAATAATGCGGTCTTTTTCCGGGTTTATCCATGACAGGCTATCTGGAAATTTGTACATGAAACTCTCCCTTGAATCGATGAGGCCTTCACTATGTCAGCGGATTTAACCAAGTCTGTGGATTGCCTGATCACAGCAGCAGGGCTCTCATCACGAATGGGGCGCTGGAAAATGATGCTGCCCTTCTCCAGCAGGGAATCGAACAAAGAGTCAAATAAAGAGCTGGATGACAGTGAGACCATTCTTGACTGCAGCATTGCCAATGCGCTCTGTTCCTGCCAGCGGGTTATTCTTGTGACGGGCTACCGAGGTGAAGAAATTCACTCGCGATATGAGAATCACCCCAGAATTAAGCTGGTTCACAATCAGGCTTACTCACTTGGGCTTTTCAGTTCAATTCAAGCGGGTATCAGTCACTGTGAAACGGACTATCTGTTCATCACCCATGGTGATATGCCGCTGATTCCTCCCACCGTATTTTCTGAACTCTGGCGACAACGGGATTTTGATACCCTCTTTCCAGTCGTAAGTGCTGCTGATGAGCAACCAGGTCACCCGGTCCTTTTGCATCGCAGTGCATTTGAGGCAGTCCTGAATGCTCCTTCTGACTCACGGATGAGATCTCTGTTGATGGCAGGCCCCCACCGTTTTATCTCGGTTGGTACCGATGCCATTCATCAGGATATCGATACGCCAGAACGCTACCAGCAGCTGCAATTAGCATGACAATGATGCGCATTGGCTGTCCGTGACTTGGGTCAATAACTGGCAGTTAACCGAATTGAATATCTGTGAAAACAATTGAACTCATCTTCGATATTAATGTCAGCGATTGAGGTTTCACTTTTATTCGAAGCATTAATATTGAGGAGCTATAGGGGTATGTCTGTAGGGAGTGTCTTCTCTCGTATATGGAGTTACTTTACATCTGATTCAGGGCCGCCGTTAATAAGGAATAAGCCAGTCAGGGAGTTGTCCTCGGATGAATTAGCTACTCAACTGTCAAATAGCTTGGAAGGTGATTCATCTAATTCTGAGGCTCTAGAACACAAGCCTTTATTCAGTTGGCAAATAACAGCAAGTGAACTCAGTGAAGAGGCTGAAAGTTTACAAGAATGCTACATCAATGAAATGTATGGGGATTGCAATGTTGATGAGTACGAAGAGGCACGACGAGGGCTTAACGCAATAAGTGCAGCTACTTATCAGGATATCATGAGTGTTAAAGGGATTGCTGATAACAATGCTGATTACTATCAGCAACTAAGGGCGGGTAATTTACCGTCTGACTATACATACCGGCTTTCTGAAGATAAGTGGCAGAGAATTAAGGCTCTTGATGTAGGAAATATCTACATATTTGGTCTGCTAAGGTATCTTGAGGGGGAAAAATCAAAGTTAGAGGATGATTTCGGCCTGTATTTTGTACCTTCAAAAGCTTGGATGGGAATTGCTGTTGATAAGCTAAGGGCTAAATTCTCACGAGAGTTCTCAGGTGAAGGGCTTGAGATAATGGCAGGTCAGGGAGCACTTTCTCATTTTCTTAATGAAAATTATGAACTAAAAGTGAAAGCGACGGATAACTTTAAAACCCATCAACATATTGTCTCAGAGGCCACTCATTGCATTGGCGTTGATGTACTGGAAATGGATGCTGTTTCTGCCATAAGAAACAATAGACAAGCTGCATTTCTAGTTGTTTCCTGGCCGCCAGGTGATCGGGAGATACAAGGTGGAGTTATCAGTGATCCTAATGATTTAGACATATTAGATGCTTGGGCGTGCCGTGGTCCAATCTTGTTTATCGGTCTGAGAAGACCCTTTGCAGGAGTATGGTTAACAGGTTCAGAAACATTCCATAAAGAACTGTTGGAGCAGTATGACCCTGAAGTAATTGAGGCATATAGAAGTAAGTCATTTGCGCTCCGAGATGAGGCAGTACTATTTATTCCTAAAAAATGGGAGGCAGTTCAAGGCCTTCAATAAAAATACTGCTCTGGCTCAAGGCACTGATCCTTTCTGAAATGGACAATAAAGGGGTAATCACAAAAGAAGACCCCAAAAGATGCAGTCCACATCCCGCTTGATGTCCATCCAGTCTACTGTGCTCCGTTTTGTACAGGTTCTGTCCAGAATGTTGAATCTGGATGTGGAAGTGGTGGATGACAATCTGGTGCGGATTGCTGGTACGGGGCCCTACTCCAGTAATCTTGGTCGTCCGCTGACCACTGGGACCAATGCCTTCAAGTCTGTCATCAGCACTCGTCGTCATAAAGTGATTGAGCGTTCCGGTCAGGATCCGGAATGTCTGATGTGCAGCCGGCGCGTGGGTTGCAGGGAAAAAGCGTTTCTTGGTGTTCCGGTTATCTTTCACGGTGACTGTATTGGCGTGATCAGCCTTGTCTGTTTCAGCGAAGAGCAGCGGGAAAAACTACTGGGTAACATCGACTTCTATATTGAATCCATTGAAAACACGGCACAGCTGTTTATTGCCAAAACCATGGAGAGTATCTATCACGATAAGGTTCGCCGCAGTGAATTGATGCTCAAGGAAGTCGGGGAAGACTTGGTTGAAGGGTTGCTGGAGCTGGATAGCAAGGGAGTATGCCAGCATATGAATGCTGCTGCCCGGAAGTTACTGGGTGTGGAGTCCAATAGCCGGATCAATGGTGTTCAGGTAAGGCCTTTCGGGAGAACTAAGGAAGGTAACCATCAACAGGAAGAGTTTATTATTCAGGTAGGCGATCAGGAGAAGATTCTGCCCGGTCGTATGCTGATACTGGATGAGCGCCGTTTCCTTGTGCTCCGGGCACAATTTTCTGTGCAAGGTGTAAAACCTCTTTCTGGTAATCGAACAGAAATGGTTGGGAGCTCTCCCGCCGTCAATAAGCTACGTCAACAGATTGTACGAATTGCATCCAGTCCTTCCAGTGTGCTGATCCGTGGAGAAAGCGGTTCGGGTAAAGAAGTCGTGGCGCGTATGATTCATGAGTCTGGCAACCGTGCAGACCAGCCATTTGTTGCCATTAACTGTGCAGCTATCCCTGAACAGCTGCTGGAGAGTGAACTGTTCGGCTATGCCAGGGGAGCATTTACCGGGGCATCTAACCAGGGGCGGGAAGGTCTGGTGAAAAAGGCTGATGGCGGTACCCTCTTTTTGGATGAAATTGGTGATATGCCTCTGCATCTGCAGGCAAAGCTGCTCCGAGTTCTGGATCGCAGGGAAATCATTCCGGTAGGCGCCTCCAATGTGATACCTGTTGATATCCGGGTTATTTCAGCTACGCATCAGAATTTTGAGAGTCTGGTCAGTGCAAAAAAATTCCGGGAAGACCTGTTTTACCGCCTGAATGTGATTCCGCTGGAGTTACCACCGCTGCGCGATCGGGCTGGTGATGTTGCCATGCTTGTCGATTTCTTTTTGAAAAAGCATGCTCTGGCTCTTGGGGTGGCTAAACCAGAAATAACCATGGAGGCAATGGATGCTCTGGCTATGTGGTCCTGGCCTGGTAATGTTCGGGAACTGGCGAACACTATCGAGTATCTGGTGAATATGGCTGAGCCCGGAGAGTCGGTAACCGTAGATTTACTACCTGCAAATATTCAAAAGCAAAGTGCTTCTTCTCTGTTATCAGAGTTTGATACTTATACTAATGATGTTCAATCAATTATGCAGAATCAGGAAGCTTTTAATCTGGAAAGAATGGAAAAGAACCTGATAAGAAGGGCGCTAAATTCTTTTGGAGAACACGAGGGTAAGCAGCGTGTGGCAGATGAACTGGGAATAGGTATCGCCACACTGTATCGTAAGATAAAGAAGTATAATCTTGAATACGAAGTAAATGAATTATTTAACGGATAATCTGTAGAAGTTCAGACCTGACCTGACAGTTACCGATTTTCAAGAGGGTGTCTGTCAGGTCAAATTCAGGCTATGAACTTTTCCTTCCAGATCTCTTTCCT
>OODV01000207.1 GCA_900299555.1 uncultured Endozoicomonas sp. | reverse complement strand
GGCTTTCGTTTCCTGAAAAGCCCGGACTTTCTGGTCTCTTCACTCTATCTGAAGAAACCGGAGCGCATTGAAGCGCTGTTGATGGTGATGACACTCTGCCTGATGGTCTATGCTGCTATCCAGCACAGAATAAGGTACGAACTGAAAAAGCGGAGTCGTGTGTTTCCAAACCAGAAAAAGAAGCCCTGCCAGAATCCAACAGCAAGATGGGTCTTCTTCTGCTTTCAGGGGATTAATGTATTAACGGTCAATAATCAGGAACAGCATGTGGTCGGTTTGAAGGAAAAGCAGTGGACGATCATCCAAATTTTAGGCATTTCTTACGAATCGGTTTATTCCTGATAGGGGTGGTGAAAGACAGATCTAATGTCAGTTTTGACCATTGACTTCTCCAGAACCAAGGTCCTGTAGATAAATCATTTTTCAATGTAATATTAAGCTCTTGTTGAAGGGTAGTATTTGGTACTGGCCATATTCCGCTTTGAACGGGGATGTTGAGGTTTCTATCTGATCCAGAATCATATACCTTTAATATATTTGGCCTTGTAGTATTAAAGTTTTCAAGAAACCATTGTTTGTGACTATAGAGGTGTGAGTATGTTCCATTGCCAGATAGTACACCTATTAAATCAAATTGCCTGCTCTGTTTATTGAATGCTAATAAGGGAGATCCTGAATCTCCTGGGCATGTTCGATTTTTGCCACCATTTTTGTTGTCAATTCTGAATCTATTAAATATTGCATTGAAATAGCAGCTGTATTGAGACATACAATCAGAAAAGTCAGCGTAGGCATTATCTCTAAGGTTTGTCTGCTGACAATAACTAGTATCGTGATTAGAGTGACCAGCATATTTGTAAGACCTTTGATAGAAGCCTTTCCTTGGGAAATTGCTATAGAGTTCACACGAATCTCCATAACCTCCAAGACCTATACCAAAAAATTCAGGAAATCTTGCTTCAGGCGGGTTGTCACTGTTACTAACAAGATCAAAACAATCCTCTATTGATGCGACACCATCTCGTGTATTATTAACTCTTCCTCGATATGTTTGTTCGTTTTCCATGTTGAAATTTAAATTAATATTAAGACGTAATGCTGACCTCGGAAGAGGTGATGATAGTGATAAGAGTGCAATATCATTCATTGATTTCTTTTTCCCACCAAGATCATAATTAGGGCACCTCCTGACATTTTTAACACTATAATTGTTCACGTTGTATGATATTTTCAAGGGCACGGTCTTTCCTTTTTTCTCTGTGCAGTGAGCAGCCGTTATAATTTTTCGCCTGGATAAAATACTGCCGCTGCAGTAAAAGTCAGATGAGAATACTTTAACTAGAAATTCATCAGTTCCACTTTCTTCCGGGATCAGCTCGCCTGTGAACCGTTTTGTTCTGGTGTGGCCTGCCAAGCCATCCTCTGTATGATTCTTATCGCCAGTATCTGTTTTTATGGATGGTAGATCCGGAGTTTGTGCATGCTCTATTTTATTAAACAAGTCTCTCATTATTGCACCAGATTCTACACCCTCAACCGCTGTTTCGAGGAGAGGTTGAGGCTCGTCGTAATCAATCCAGTCAGAAATCTGAGCATCTGTGTATTTAAATGCTGGAAGAGGGGGAGGTTGAAAAGGTCTGCCTGTATCAGCTTGCTGGTTTGTATTATCTCTGAGCCCATTAGCATTCCCTTTTTGATCTGGTAGCGTATGGTTTATTAGATTGTCTGGAAGGCTTAGATCAACTTTCCTATTTTCCAGAGATTTTGCTTCAGCAGAATCGGCTTTTGTTAATAAAAGGATCAGGCCAATGCTAAGCATAGCTTTTGGAGATTTTATATAGCTCCAGCAGCGATTCAAAAGACTGGAGTATCGTGGTGTATGAGTTTTTGTCTTAGCGTGCTTGGCTAATTTCTGGAATGGATATTTCGTCAGATTTGAACCTGTTGGGGCACTGACATTGATTCCCATATTGAAGTTCTCAATTTATTAGAGTTGTAGCTATAGAAATCCGACAGATGACGATAGAAATAATTCGTCAATATCATAGCTTCTATATTGAATTACTCAATTTAGGTTTAAAAATTTTGGGCTTAATCTCTGGGATATTAACAAGTCCATATAGAGGAATGTAAATATCCCGCAGGGTTATGATGTTTTTAGCTGTTCATTAGTTCTTGTAGTTTCCTTGAAACATGATCAGGGGATGTCGTCTTCCTTGCCACCAGTGCATACATGGATGGCACCACAAACAGCGTTAACAGGCCTGAGACAGTCACCCCGGCAAAGACTACCACCCCGATAGAGAACCGGAACTCTGAACCAGCACCCGTTGCCAGCAGCAGAGGAATGGCACCGACCACAGTGGTCAGCGCAGTCATCAGAATCGGGCGTAGGCGCAGAGCGGAAGCTTCCACTACTGCCTCATTAAAAGCCATCCCCTGATCCCTGAGCTGGTTAATAAACTCTACTATCAGAATACCGTTCTTGGCAGAGAGCCCGATCAACATGATCATCGCCAGCTGGCTGAAGATATTCAGTGTTTCACCACTTATGTAAAGGCCGAACAGGGCACCGGAAATGCCAAGAGGTACGGTAAGCATAACAATCAGTGGGTGAACAAAGCTTTCAAACTGTGCAGCCAGCACCAGGTATACAACCAGCATTGCCATGGCAAAAACAAAGAAGATGGCGCTCTGGTTGGAGCGGTAATCCAGTGATTCGCCTTTATAGTTAACGATGGCTTCTGGTGGCAGTAGGTCGACGACCTGCTGGTCAAGATACGCCAGTGCTTCACCGATGGAGTAGTTACCCTCGAGGCTGGCAGAAATCGTGATGGCCCTGTTACGGTTGTAGTGTTTAAGCATGGCGGCTTTGCCCACTTCTTCTACCGTGACCAGGTTATCAAGCCTTATCAATGCACCGGTGGTATGGGAGCGAACATACAATGAGGCCAGATCAAGCGCACTGGTAAAGGCCTCTTCCTTGGCCCGAAGGAATACATCATATTCTTCACCGCGTTCCATGAAGGTGGTATCTGTGACACCTCCCAGCATGGTTTCCAGTGTTGCGCCGATTTCTTCTGCAGAAACACCCAGCTCCTGAGCCCGGTCACGGTCAATGGTGATTTCAAGCTGGGGTTGGTTCTGGTTGAAGTCGATATCGACATCTCGGAGTCCCGGGTTTTCACGCGCTTTTTCTGCAATGATATCTGCCCACTCGACGAGTTGATCAAATGACCCTCCACCGAGGACATACTGTATCGGTGCTTCAGAGCGGCCACCGATAGTGGAACGCATTACTGGAATGGCACGGACATTGGGAATGCCTGCCATCAGCTGTCTTACCTGACTCATTACCTCAGCAGCACTGACATTACGATCATCCCAGTCTTCCAGCGTGCCAATCAGGATGCCGGAATTACTGCCACTGTTACCACCCCAGCCCGGGGAGCGGACAAAAAGATATTTCAAGACACCCTGGCCCAGATGGGGGAGAAGTTTGGATTCCAGTTTCAGCATGCTTTCTTCCATGCTGTCGAAATTGGCACCTTCAGGTCCTTTGACAATAACAATGAACTCACCCCGGTCTTCAGAAGGAGTGAACGTCTGGGGAATCATCGGATAAAGCAGCGCGGCAATACCCAGGGAAATCAGTAGCAAAATCAGGCCAGTCCAGCGGAATTTCAGCAGTTGTGACAATGTGTTCCGGTAGAAATTGGTCAGGCGCTGATGTGATTTTTCGATCAGTTGACTCGCTTTTGAGGGTTTAACATTCAGCTTCAACAGCTGAGAACTCATCATGGGTGAAAGGGTCAAGGCAATCAGACTGGAGAAGACGACCGCACCCACCAGTGTCATGGCGTACTCGGAAAACAGTCTGCCGACAGAGCCTTCCATAAACACGATGGGGACAAAGGTCATGACAAGCACGACCGTAGTCGCTATTACGGCAAAACTGACCTCCCGGGCGCCTTTCCATGCGGCTACCAGCGGTGGTTCGCCACGTTCCAGGTGCTGGTGGATGTTCTCTAGGACGACAATTGCATCGTCTACCACCAGGCCGATGGCCAGCACCAGCGCCAGCAGAGTGAGCAGGTTAATGGAGTAACCCAGCAGGTGAATAACAATAAAGGCACTGATTAATGAAACCGGTACAGTTACTGCCGGAATTAATGTAGCCCGGGCATTACCAAGAAAGATGTAAAGTACCAGAATAACCAGGGCAATGGTCATGCCCAGCGTAGCGTATACTTCATCAATGGCAGACTGGATATAAATAGAAGAGTCCCGGGTGGTGGTCATATAGGTGCCTTCCGGAAGGAAGGGCGTGAAAGCTTTTACTTCATCTTTCACATTCTGGATGACTTCCAGTGGGTTAGCCTGAGAAAGGGGGACAATACCCAGACTCAGTACATTACGTCCATTCGCTTTTGCCAGGGTCTCAATTTCTTTGGCTTCGGTACGGATCGAGGCAATATCTTCCAGGTAGATTTTACTGCTGCCATCCTGACGAATTAACAAGCGGCGAAAATCATTAATGGTGTTGTAGTCTCGGTTCACTCGAACAGGCAGCGTTCTATGACTGTCGGTCAATTCACCGGCAGGAAGCTCAACGTTATCACGGCGCAGGGCACTGCGCACATCGCTGGTGGTGATTTGCCGGGCAGCCATGGCTTCTGCATCAAGCTCAATGCGCATGACGTATTCCCGGGCACCCATAACATCGACTGAACTGACGCCATCAACGAGAGAGAGGCGGTCTTGAAGGGTACGTTCCGCATAGTCCGTCAGCTCTATCAGCGAGAGTGTGTCACTTTGCAGACTTATATTGAGAATGGTTTCACCACTTCCATCATTCTTCCAGACAATGGGTGACTCGGCCTCGTCTGGCAGACGCCAGATAACCCGGGACATCGCTTCACGGACATCATTCGCCGCAGTTTCCATATCCCGGTCGGGAGAAAACTCAATATTGATACGTGAGGTGCCATTACGGCTGGTGCTTTCGATAAAACGAACGCCTTCAATACCGCCCAGCTGATCTTCAATGACATTGGTGATTTTGCTTTCTATAACTTCAGCAGAAGCCCCGTCATAACCGGTATAGATCATGACGGTAGGAGGCGTAATATCTGGCAGTTCACGGACTGGCAGCATGGTGAAACAGACGACACCAAACGTAATCAACAGCAGACTGACAACCGTCGCGAATACCGGGCGTTTGATGGATAGATCAGAAAGTATCATGGTCAGAGGATTCCACCAGTAGCCATAGGCTTTCTGGCTGTTGATGAGAAAGAGGCAGAGAGGGCGGGTTGATCCTTCGTCATCACTTTCACCTGTCGACCATCGGTGACTTTAACCGCACCTTCATTGACGACCATTTCTCCGGCGTTCAGGCCAGATAGAACCACAATGTATTCATCAACGGTCTGCCCGGTAGTAATCAGTCTGCGTTCAACCTTACTTTGCTCGTCAATAACAAAAACAAAGCGGCGATTGCCATCAAACAGAATGCTGCGGGAAGGCACGACCAACTGTTGTTCGCCCGGACGCTCAACAGAAGTGCGCATCAACATACCAGGGCGAAGCTGTGTCGCCGGGTTTTCCAGAATGGCACGAACCCGAAACGTCAGGTTGGCTGGATCAATGCGAGGGCTGATACTGTCAATCGTGCCGGTAAAGGTTTTACCTGGCCAGGCATCGGTGGTTGCCGTGATGCGGGCTCCCCTATGCACATGACTGAGGCTGGTTTCCGGAAGATCAAAGGTCAGCTTCATAGCACTGAGATCATCCAGCGTAGTAATGACTGTTCCGGCATTAATCAGGGCACCAACACTGAGCTCATGAAAACTCAGCGTACCGCTGAAAGGAGCCTTCAGCGTGTAGTAATCCAGAATGGCGAGTTCTGCCAGAAGAGCGGCCTCAAGACGATCAACCGTAGCTCGCTGTGCTTTGAGCTCATCAACCGAGATGGCTTTTCGCTTAATCAGAGTCTCCATATATTCCAGTTGACGTTGAGCATCTTCATGAGCGATGCGCGCCTGAGCGACAATAGCAGACTGCTCACGATCATCCAGTTCAACCAGCCGTTTTCCATATTTGATGTTCCCGCCATCGGTCAGACTCAGGCCTACAATGCGACCATTGATCTGTGGGGTAATATCAACGGACTGGTTGGCGGTCAGATTACCCAGTGCTGTCAGTTTCTGCTGCAGCGTGGTTTCCATAACTGGAAAGGCCGTTACCTGTGGTACTGCTCCCCTTGATGTCGCTGAGGACTGTATGGTTATTGAGCTAAAGGCCAGCAGTAAAAATGCTCTGGATAAGATCGGCGACAAACGAGCCTTTACCAACCGGGGGTATTTGAAGAGAGAGCTTACTGTCATGGCTCGGAGGTCTCCTGAGTCATCAGAATTTGGGGAGTCTGATTGAGATTCATAAATGCGGGGGATTATATCGTTGATAGGCCGCACTGATACCATGAAAAATGGGTTAAGTTGTCGCAAATTGTATCATCAGGGTATTCAGCGGGTATGGAGAAGGTGAAACTAAGGTTTAAATTGGAGTAGTTCAGACTTAATCTGACATTTCTTTTCAAAAAAAGAAAACTATCTTTGCTGTAATCATGTTCTGCATGCTGTCACTCATGTGTCCTTTGAGGCTTTGGGGTTAGAATAAAACATGTTTTTTTGTAAACACAAAATATTCTGTTATAACACAAATCATCCCCTTACATTGTGTCTAAAGTGCTGGGATATGCTTCATTCTTCTGTGTGACAGTGATGGGGTGCCAAGGCATCCCTCTTTCCCCAAAAAGGAAAAAAAAAAAAAAAAAAAAAAGCGCAGTTGGTTTATTACCATTTGAATGGCCGGAGACACGTGCCAGGGTGTTCAGGTCAGGACCCGCAGGACACGCAGGGGAAACATTGTAGAGAATGAGGGGTGAGAGGCCTCTATTCATGTTTCAATGGACTACACGCCGTTTACACAGGCCTAATCCTGGAGC
>OODV01000206.1 GCA_900299555.1 uncultured Endozoicomonas sp. | reverse complement strand
TCCGGTGATTATCACAAACGACGATTGGAGTAGAATCGATGAATGACAAGCCCGTTGGTTGCCCCATGCACTGAGACTTGAGATAAACAGTGAGTGGTATCAATGCCTGTTTCATGAGTTCTACAAAGCGGTTATAGGACACCAGGTTCGGGAAATAATCAGACTTATGCGGTGTGATCAGTCGCTGGTAATAGTGCTTGAAATTGCGGAAGGCACTCTGATGGAAATAAATGATGATGGTCATTATTTCACTGAGCGACAGCTTTGATAAAACAGGAGTTTTTTTGGTATTACAAATGAGTTGCCTATGCCATTGTGATTCAAAAGTTATGCAGAAATCATCAACATCACAGAATACACTGACAATAGACACGGGAGCCTCCAGTTCGCTATCTCTGGCGTAGTATCTGAAAGATAGCTAAATGGCTGGGGTTCTCCTATCTTTCACCATCGAACTCACGTTAAATAGATCTAACTGATTGGAACCTGAGGGAGGAGATGAACGGCGGTCACGGCTTCGTGCAGATTCCGCCTGTCAAAAACTGATTAAGAGCAAAGTTCTCCATTGTCAAAAACAACCATCTCGCCAGGCTGAATTGAGATCCAGGTTTCATCAACTGTTAATGGGTCGGTGGCAACCACGGTAACAACGTCGTTCTCGGTGGTTTCCTTGGCAAAATCGACAGTGATGTCGGCATCTTTGAGACTGGCCTGATCAAAAGGTGCTCTGCGAGTTATCCAGTTTAACCGTGTGCTGCAATAGCAGTAGAGATAACGAGAGTCTGTCAATAACATATTGAATACCCCCAACGCCTGTAACTGGTTACAGAGCTTCTTGATAAAGCGTTGAAATGTGTTCAACCGCTTTGGTGGTCTGGCGAAGCGCTCTCTGATCTGATCCATGACCCAGCAAAAAGCATGTTCACTGTCTGTAGTACCTACAGGAAAGTAATGTTTCAAGGGGAATTTCTTGATGCCTTTTAACTGACCATTGTGTGCAAAAGTCCAGTACTTTCCCCATAGCTCCCGCGTGAATGGATGGGTGTTTTCCAGGGCGATTCTGCCGGCATTGGCCTGCCGAATATGACTGACTACAATGTTACTTTTAATTGGGTAGCGACAAACCAGGTTAGCGATTTCAGAGTCGCAGCTGGGGCTCGGATCGCGAAACTCCCTCAACCCTTTACCTTCATAGAAGGCAATTCCCCAGCCATCGCTATGGGGCCCTGTCTTACCCCCACGCTGCATCAGACCACTAAAACTGAAAACAATGTCTGTGGGAGTGTTGGCACTCATTCCGAGAAGTTCACACATGAGCTTAAAAGTCGTCGTTAGATTGCATGTTTTTAGGTGAAAAATACATGGCTCCGCTCTTTTTATAGGAAGGTGGTGTATAGAAAGGTGGAGTAAAGTACTTTCCTTATTGCTGGGCTCTGTTGGCATAAAGTTGAAGGCTCAGTGGATCGTATAGACGTCTTCCACAAGGCAGACTGGTACAGGTGTAGTTGGTGCTACATCAAACCAGTTCAACGAAGCTGGAAGGTGGCTATATGATCCACCAGCCGGGCTTAAACCAGAGCCCCCGTGACATCGCTGCAAGAACTTGAAAGACATTGGTATTCACGTGTTCTTACGCCTGGCCACGAACGCTTTGGTTTGAGCTGAGCCAGTAACCTTATTTCAATAGAGCCTACGGTTTTTTTAATAGGTGGGCTCTTTTCTTTGACGTTGAGAGCTATCGGTTCTTTTGCCTTTCTGTGACTTTTTTTTGCTGTCACTGACTTTGGCTCTGGCTTTGCTAACGGGCAGTAATAGTCCCACAATAGCAGCAATACAGGCTGTTATAGCAACGGCCTGACCACTGCGCCACATGGCATCAACACCCAGGCTTAAGCCATCAAATAAGCTGACCAGGAACGCAGGGCGGAGGAAATCCTGCTCGGGGTAAATGGTTCCGGGCAGGAAAAAAAGAGCAGCAAAAGTCATCATTACCGCGCGTTTAAGTTTGGGATGCCACTTGCGGATGATAAACCACAGGCTTAGCAGACCGCCGATTGCTCCTGCCAGGTAAACAGTCCAGCCCAATAGATATTGCGTTTCCGTCATCGATTCTCCAACTACCACCCTATAATGAATGGCATAAATATAATGTCGCTTTCCCCTTCATTGGCGAGGCTTTATTGCTCTCCATATAAGAAGGCGGAAATGGTATTGCAGGCTAGAATAGTGCACTGGGCTATATTAAACAGCCATCAGAGGTGCATTTTGCATCAATTGGGTATCAGATGAAAACAGCCTTTAATTATAAAAATGCTGTTAATACTCATAATGTTGTATCTGGAATACCCTGTTAGGTAATCGGTCCTAGTAATGAGAAATAAAAACAGCTCCGGCAGGCAAACTGCGCCATTCTTCCGGTAAATCCATTGATTTTCCGAAAGGTCCGGGAAGAGTTTGATACAAATATGGAAAAGGCAGATTCCAATGTTTTTAAGTGCGGGTAGTTTCCAGGACTGGCTGGCTTTGGCAACACTGTTGAGCAGCTGGATTGGTTATACGTGTTATGCCAGTTATAAAGCTGGCAATGCCGTCTGCCTTTCCAGTGTTCTGGCTCGATACCGGCAGGACTGGATGGTCCGCATTATAGCCAGAGAAAACCGCACATCTGATACCAGTTTACTGAGCAGTCTCAGAGCCAGTGTCAGCTTTTTTGCCTCCACATCGATTCTTGTTCTGGCGGGTTTGATCACAGGAATTGCTGCATCTGAAGAGGCTGTTGGCGTTCTTTCAACCATACCCTTTGTCAGTACCACAACCCGTGAGTTATGGGAGTTGAAAATGCTGGTTATGGTGATTATTTTTGTCTATTCATTTTTCGAATTCACCTGGAGCCTGCGACTCTATAACTTCGGGTGTGTTGTCATGGGGAGTGCACCGCTTTACCGGGAAGTTGAACATAAGTCATCCGAGCAGCTCCATTATGCAAAAGCTTCCGGTTTTATAATGACTCTTGCGGCTAAACATTTTAATTTCGGCCTTCGAGCATATTATTTTGCGCTGGCAACCTTGAGCTGGTTTATTGATCCAAAGTTTATGATGGTTTCAGCAGTGCTGGTGGTGTTGATTCTGTACAGCCGGGAGTTCCATTCCACGGTGCTAAAAGTACTGGCCGGTTACAATCTTCCTGACGATTTTTCCTGATTTTTGTCTTAATTTTGAGCTATGCATATTACTGTGCAAGTGCCGATATTTCAGGCTCTGTAGCGATTTTCATACTCTTGAGTGAGCTGTATATTCTGTTTATGACTGTTTGGAGGCTTGAAATTCTATTCTCTGCCCATATCTCCATATCATCTAAATAATCAATGTGATGATTAACCGGGATTGAGGTTCAAATGACGGTCGAAGCGAAAAAAGAGACTCTGGGCTTTCAAACTGAGGTGAAGCAGCTTTTACACCTCATGATCCATTCTTTGTATTCCAATCGTGAGATTTTTTTGCGGGAGTTGATTTCCAACGCGTCCGATGCGGCGGATAAACTGCGCTATGAGGCTCTTCATAATAGTGCGCTGCTGGACAGTGATCCAAATCTTGAGATTCGGGTGGATTTCGACAAAGACGCCAAGACCGTCACTATTGCTGATAACGGCATTGGCATGAACCGTGAAGATGTGATCGCACACCTCGGTACCATTGCCAAATCAGGGACTGCGGACTTCCTGAGTACCCTGACAGGCGATCAGAAGAAAGACTCCCAGTTGATTGGTCAGTTTGGTGTTGGTTTTTACTCAGCTTTTATTGTTGCTGATAAGGTTACTGTAGAGACCCGTAAGGCCGGTTCAGAAGCAGGCGTTTGCTGGGTGTCTGATGGCTCTGGTGAGTTCACTGTTGAGCCTGTTGAGAAGGAAAAACGTGGTACCACCATTACCCTGCATTTAAAGCCGGAAGCTGAAGAGTTTGCCGATGGCTGGCGTCTGCGTAATATTATTCGTAAATATTCTGATCATATTTCCATGCCTATTCTGATGCGCAAGGAAGAGATGCCTGCAGGCGATGATGAGGGAAATGACGTTAAGGAAACAGCGCCTGAATGGGAAACCGTGAATACCGCTAAGGCTTTGTGGACTCGTTCCCGAAGTGAGATCACGGACGATGAGTATAAAGAGTTTTACAAGCACATCAGTCATGACCACACCGATCCACTGAAGTGGAGCCATAATCGGGTAGAAGGAAAACTGGAATACAATAGTTTGCTCTATATTCCAGGCAAAGCGCCATTTGATCTTTATAACCGTGATATGCAGAAAGGGCTGAAGCTCTATGTTCAGCGGGTGTTTATCATGGATCAGGCGGATGAGTTCCTGCCTATGTATCTGCGCTTTATCAAGGGTGTGGTGGATTCTAACGATCTTTCTCTGAACGTTTCCCGGGAAATCCTGCAGAAAGATCCGGCAGTTGACAGCATGAAGACAGCGCTGACCAAACGTGTACTGGATATGCTGGAAAAGCTGGCCAAGAAAGAGCCTGAAGCGTATGCCAGTTTTTGGAAAGAGTTTGGTCAGGTTCTCAAAGAAGGTCCTGCAGAAGATTATGCCAATCGAGAGCGTATTGCTAAACTCTTGCGCTTCTCATCAACCGAAAGCACTGGAACTGATCAGGATCAGTCGCTGGAAGGTTACGTTTCTCGTATGAAGGAAGATCAGGACAAGATCTACTACATTACGGCAGAGACTCCTAAAGCGGCAGCCAATAGCCCTCACCTGGAAGTATTCCACAAGAAAGGGCTGGAAGTTCTGCTGCTTTCAGATCGTGTGGATGAGTGGTTGATGTCGCATCTGTTCGAGTTTGACGGCAAGTCATTTGTAGATATTGGTCGTGGTGACCTGGATCTCGGCAAGCTGGACTCTGAAGATGAGAAGAAAGCGCAGGAAGAGGCAGCCAAAGAAAATGAAGATCTGGTTAAGCGGATCAAAGATGTTCTGGGTGCTGATGTTGAGGAGGTTCGGGTTACTCATCGCCTGACCGATTCTCCTGCCTGTCTGGTGGTAGGGCAGAATGATATGGGCATGCAGATGCGCCGTATTATGGAGGCCGCAGGTCAGAGTATGCCGGAATCGAAGCCTGTCTTTGAGATTAACCCTGAGCACCCACTGATTGGTCGACTGGATAAAGAAGCGGATGAAGATCGCTTTGCCGATCTGACTCGAGTGGTGTTTGATCAGGCGAGTCTGGCTGCGGGTGGTCAGCTGGATGATCCGGCAAGTTATGTTCAGCGCTTGAATAAGCTGTTGCTGGAGATGGCTGGCTAACACTTGATAAAAGAGCCCTTAATGAAGGGCTCTTTCACTTCAGGATGCACTTCAGTTCTTCTCGGAAAAAAATTGAGATAGCATTTTATAGCATGTGCCATGCTCCACAATAAAATTGTTATCACTGCTTGCACTGCTAAAGTCATCCTCGGAGAGAAAGTGTAGCTCACCAAGCTCGTGCACATCTCTTGGTGCTCTCTCGTTTCGCAAGGTGTTCAGCTCTGTGGAAGATGCTGGAATACGTTCCATAAAGACAGTGCTCTTAATTACAAAAACTGGCTTTTGAAAACTCCGGTCTTCTTGTTTACTGGGCCAGCAGAGTGTCTCACCAATAGCTCCGAAGGTTATTATTTCAGTTTCCCATTCACCCTGGTCATCATAGACTTCTTCCCTGCGCTCTTTTAATGCTGTGTCACGGGCAAGGTCTTCAAATGTCGTTGTTTTCCCGATTTCAGTCAGAATTGGAGCGATAGACTCATCGGTTATCTGTGAACGTGCGCCTAGAATAAAACCTGCAGGAAACATTGGTTGTCCGCCGCGATGCCCAAAAACCACTTTATTGTCGGAAGTCATTACGAGCATAATCGAGCCGCAGTTATATGCAGCTCTCACGGTAGAAATATCATTATTGCTGTATCCCTGTGAGCTTCTTCTTGCAATGGCCTGTGAAAAATAGTCACTGGGCACTAACTTTAAGCCAATTTCCCCTGTACCGGTATCAACTATTTTGGGTAGGGAAAAGTAAACACATAATTGTTTGCCATTGAATTGGTATTGGTTGGGGGGGGAAATAGCTTTATTGTTTTCCAGGGTTTTATCTTTACGTTCAGTCCATAGCGTACTGAATCCTGCTGATGACTTATGACCGGTCTTCAATCTCTTGTTAGGGCTGCCATCAGGGTTAAAGACAGTTCCCGATACTTTAGCACTATGAAATAACTGTCTAACAAGGTTGTCATCTTTATTCAGTATTCCATGAAAATTCCCTGATGGCCTGGCTTGTAGAGGAAATTTATTGCCATACTTTGGAATTTTACAGGTATTTGACTCTACATGAGTGGTTTTATACTGGCCTGTAAGAAAGGTTAATTGTTCTGCAGTAACGATCATTTTTTTTGAGCATTCAGAATGACTAATTCTATGACAGTCCTTGGTTACTGACTTTCGGACTGTATTGGGAGTAGGGTATGATAACGAGGTATCCAGTCTTTGCTGGTTTGGGGGGGGAGTATCCATCAACCTTCCTCTGTCTCTTTGCCATGTATATGGTGCATCTGAGTCAGAAGAATGCACGGGACTATTTTGAGAGGAATGTTTTGAGCAGTTTGAATTAACTGCTCGAAAACGATTTTTCCAAAAGGAGAATCAGCCCGCTATATTCATTCTTCCAAAGTCTACCTTAGAGGCTGTTTGAGAGGTTAGGTTCAATTTAAGATACCATTTTAACCAGCTTTATAGGCTGAGCTTTGGCATAAACTGCCAGCCCACCCAGTGATGTCTCTCGATATTTTGCCTGAAGATCCAAACCTGTGCGGTACATGGTTTCAATGCAGCTATCCAGGGAAACTGCGTGATCACCATCACCACGCATGGCCAGGCGGGATGCTGTGATGGCCTTGATGGCCGCCATGCCGTTGCGCTCAATGCACGGAATCTGCACCAGCCCGGCAATTGGGTCACAGGTCATTCCGAGGTGGTGTTCCATACCAATCTCTGCAGCATTTTCAACCTGTTCCATGGTTGCACCCTGAACGGCGGCCAAAGCAGCTGCTGCCATTGAACAGGCAGAGCCCACTTCAGCCTGACAGCCTGCTTCAGCACCAGAAATGGATGCATTCATCTTAATCAGTGAGCCGATAGCTGCAGCAGTAGCAATAAAGTCACGAATTCCCTGCTGGTTATTTCTGGAAATAAACCGGGTGTAATAAGCCAGCGTAGCTGGAATAACACCCGCAGCACCATTGGTGGGGGCAGTGACCACACGACCACCACAGGCATTTTCTTCATTGACAGCCATGGCAAACAGGGTTACCCAGTCCATGATGGCAAAGTGATCCATCAACATGGCTTCAGGGTTGCTGGTCAGTTTTCTGTGCAAGTCTGCTGAACGACGCTTGAGACCACTGACAGGAAGCGTTCCTTCCATACGCAGGCCTCGTTCTATACAGGCGTGCATTACTTCCCAGATGGCATCAATTTTTGTGTTAACCAGTTCTATATCCCCATTGTGACGTGCAACCTCATTCTCAATGTTGAGTTGAGCGATGGTTAAATTGTACTCATTGCACAGATCCAGCAACTCTGCTGCTGTTCTGAATGGGTAGGGGATTGGGCTGGTGGCTTCGGAGCCATTAGCGGCCTCAGGCTGATTAAATTCATCAGCGCTGACAACAAAACCACCGCCAATGGATAGATAAGACTTGTAGTACACCACGACACCATTACTGTCTGAGGCAAAAATCCGCATACCATTAGGGTGCTCAGGCAGTGTTTCGCCATTATGGAAAACAAGATGTGAGTCGTAATCAAACTCAATCGTGTGTCGCCCAGCCAGCTGGAGCATTTTATCAGCTTTGATATTTTCGAAAATTTGATCAGCTTCGTCCGGATCAATGGTATCCGGGCGATAGCCTGCCAGCCCTAAAAGTGTTGCTTTATCAGTTCCATGACCAATGCCTGTCAGGGCCAGAGATCCATAAAGTCCGACACGAATTGAAGTGATGCTGGCCAGAATGCCTTTTTCTTCAAGCTCATTTAAAAAACGATGTCCTGCCCACATTGGGCCAACAGTGTGTGAGCTGGATGGGCCAATGCCCGTTTTGAAAATATCAAAAATACTGAGCATAGTAATTGCGGGCTCTATTGATAGTTTGAACAGAGAAAGAGTTCAGGAATGCTCTCTCAGTGCTTTGGCATATATTGCTAATAGCGTTAGAGGCATTCTTTGTATGAAAAGTTCTTGTTCTATTGTGCCGTTATTTGCCCCGGACAGATATTACGGGAGTGCCATAAGCACTCCCGGTTTTCCGAACGTTCTGTGCGAACTGTCCCGGACTGCTGTATAACTGATCGGTAATCAGATGAGTTGAGAGGTAATAAAACCAGTAATGGCGATCAGTCCCATCACAACAGTGAAGATGTTGGCTTTAGAACGGTATTGAGCCATTGAAGGAACTTTGTGGGTTGCATATACCGGCAGGATGAAGAGGATCATGGCCAGGATTGGTGCCACCAGAGACTCGATCATGCCCATCACACTAACGTTGGCATAAGCTACAGCCCATACAGACAGGGTGATGAAGACAATAATGCCTTTATCAATGGCTTTCAGATTAACCTGTTTTCCTTTGGCTTTGGCACGGTTAACTATCATTCCCTGTAAGCCTTCACGGGTTCCCATGTAGTGACCAAAGAAGGATGAAGAGATGGCAACAATCGCTACCACCTGGGCCAGCCAGGCAAAAATCTGGTTGTCAGTGCGCTCTGCAAAAATGGAAAGAATTGGCAGGTTGGCAGCCTTTGCTTGCAGAAGCTCTGCCGGAGACAGCGTCAGAACACAGCTGTAAACAAAGAACATGGTGAAACCAACCAGCATCATGGTGGTGCGCTTCAATGTTTTGCTGGTCTGATGCTCTGCGTCATTTCCCAGCTCTTTGCGATACGTAGAAGCAAAAGAAGAGACCGCTGGTGAGTGATTGAAAGCGAATACCAGAACTGGAATGGTCAGGAAAACGGTTTTCAGGAAGTCGCCGGCAGAAATAGAGGCCTCAAACTGCGCGGTATTCCACTGTGGGATCAGGTACAGAGAGGTTCCAAAAAGAACTGCGATCAGTGGGTAAACAATGGCATTGGTGACTTTCAAAACCGTCTTCTGACCAGCGACCATAACACTGACCATTGCGGCAACCAGAACAAAGCTCAAGATGGCCCGGTTTGGATCTTCCATGCCTAACTGATTTACCATCAGAGAGCTGACAGTGTTGGTAATACCGATGCCATAGATCAGAAGAATCGGGTAAATGGAAGCAAAGTAGCCAAGAGTGATCAGGCTGCCCGCTTTTTGACCAAAGTGTTCGGTAACAGTTTCGGTGATATTGGCTCCGGGGTTTTTGGAAGACAGGCAAAGACGATTCAGGCCGCGGTGAGCCAGAAATGTCATTGGGCCAATAAGTACGGTCATCAGAATCAGAGGCCATATGCCCCCAAGGCCTGCATTAATTGGTAGAAATAAAACGCCGGCACCAATTGCTGTGCCAAACAGTGTCAGCATCCATTCAGTATCACGTTTCTCCCAACCGCCCGTTGAGGCATCATTTACAGCAATGGATTGAGTTAAGGTTTGTGACATGTGGTGTTATCCGGTCATTAATTAATCAGTTGGTGCGAACTGTACAGAATTTGTGCTTTTCGTGTTTTGACTTGGATCACAATGATTATTTTTTGAATTGTGGTATGTTAGACAGTTTTTTTTCTATTGCGTTGCGTATTTCGGTTAAAACCTATGCCGAGGTATTTTTTGTTTCGAAAATATACTTGCATGAGGGAGGGGGCACGATTTATCTGGAAGAGGGTCTTGATGTAGGAGCGTGAATTATTATTGATTCTGCTCTATCTATATTGCAGGTAATAATAAAAAGCCGGCATGAGTGCCGGCTTTTTATTGCTAAATACCCAATTATTACTGGCAACGCTCAAATACCAGACAGGCATTCGTGCCACCAAAACCAAAGCTGTTGGACATTACCCGGTTCAGGGTTTGTTCACGAGCTTCGCCGACCAGGATTGGCAGGTTTGTTGCCGCTTCATCCAGCTTCTGCACGTTTGCAGAGGCAGCGATGAAGTTATGCTTCATCATCAACAGGCAATAAATGGCTTCCTGAACGCCTGCTGCGCCAAGAGAGTGGCCAGAGAGTGATTTGGTAGAGCTGATCAGAGGCATTTGATCACCAAATACTTCAATAAGTGCTTTCAGCTCTGCAACATCACCCACCGGGGTGCTGGTGCCATGAGTATTAATGTAATCAATGGGCTCTTTAAGGGCCTCCATTGCCATACGCATGCAGCGTGCGGCACCTTCACCGGATGGGGCAACCATATCGTAGCCATCCGAAGTTGCACCATAGCCGGTAATTTCAGCATAAATTTTAGCGCCACGGGCTTTGGCATGCTCCAGCTCTTCGACAACGATCATACCTCCACCGCCAGCAATGACGAAACCATCACGGTCAGCATCATAGGCGCGTGAAGCCTGTTGAGGTGTTTCGTTGTATTTGGTGCTCAGGGCACCCATGGCATCAAACAGGCCAGTTTGTGTCCAATGTTCTTCTTCACCACCGCCAGCAAATACGATGTCCTGCTTACCCAGCTGAATTTGCTCGATAGCATTGCCAATACAGTGTGCACTGGTTGCACAGGCAGAAGTGATGGAATAGTTAACACCCTTGATTTTAAAGGGGGTTGCAAGGCAGGCAGAAACCGTACTGCCCATGGTGCGGGTGACGCGATAGGGGCCGACTCGTTTGACACCTTTTTCTCTCATGATGTCTGCAGAATCAACAATGTTTTCTGATGAAGCACCCCCGGATGCAGCGATCAGCCCTGTACGGGGGTTGGATACCTGATCTTCAGTAAGACCAGCATCTTCGATTGCCTGTTTCATGGCAATATAGGCATAGGCTGCAGCGTTACCCATGAATCGCAGAGTCTTGCGGTCAATAAACTGCTCGAAATCGATGTCTACTGTACCGGATACCTGGCTGCGGAAACCATGCTCCTTATAGCTTCCATTAAAGCGAATGCCGGAGCGCCCAAGTCTAAGGCTCTCAGCTACCTCGTCCTGGGTAATGCCCAGGCAGGATGTGATGCCAATCCCTGTAACTACAACACGTTTCATTGATGTCAACCTGAATAGCTCGTTTAAGTCAGAAAAATCAGAGTCAGACTCTCAATCTCACTCTCTTTTACAATGTAAGAGCAAGGGAAAAGAGAGTCAGAAAGAATCGGTATTCTGGAAAAGACCGACTCGCAGCCCTTCCGCTGTGTAAATTTCCCGATCATCAACACTGACTGTTCCATCAGCAATACCCAAAACCAGTTTGCGTGCGATGATACGTTTAATATCAATACGGTATGTTACTTTTTTGTTAGTGGGCAGAATCTGGCCGGTGAATTTTACATCACCACTGCCAAGGGCGCGTCCACGGCCGGGGTTGCCCATCCACCCCAGATAGAAGCCAACCAGCTGCCACATGGCATCAAGCCCGAGACATCCTGGCATCACAGGGTCGCCTGGAAAGTGACAGGAGAAGAACCACAGGTCTGGGTTTATATCCAGTTCTGCAATGATTTCGCCTTTTCCATAGGCACCACCTTCTTCAGAGATACGAACAATACGATCCAGCATCAGCATATTAGGAGCTGGTAACTGTGCATTGCCAGCACCAAAGAGTTCTCCCTGTGAACAGAGTAACAAATCTTCTTTGCTGAAGGAGTCTTGTTTAAATGGTTGCTTCATTAGTTTATTGGTTCCTGGAAGGTCCAGCACCTGCATGGCATCAGGCCAGTGATGACACCCGGGAAGTCGATACTCTGATCGGGACATCCCTGCCGATACGCGGCGTTCACATCAGGGTCTGATGACCCCATTTAATCCTAACAGTCTTGCAAAATGCATTACTATCGTTCCGGAGTTGAACTATACCATTGCTTTTTGTCTGTCATAGTGCTCTTGGCCTGTTTGTAACAAAAAGACAACACTGCATCGCCTAAAAGGCAGACAATGATAAGTTTCGTAGCGTTTTATTACCATTAGGCTTGTTGTAAAACTGGCATAGTCCGGAAAAGTTAAAGGTAATACAGTCGGGCATGGTTTGCTAGTTATGAGCGGATACCCTGGATGAGGGTAATTGCAGACGATAATCCCTTTTTTTGTTTCAGGTGTGTCAGAACTGTGCAACGGGGCCGACGAGTGTGATTAAATAAGCTTTTTTCTATAAAGCTGCTCATGGCAATTTAGTGCCAGTTATTTTTGAGCTTGTAAACTAGGATTAACAGCATGACAGACAGGCCAGATAGCACGGCTGACAATGGCGGTGCCAGAGAATATACGATCGCCGTTCTTGGTGGTGGCAGTTTTGGTACGGCCCTTGCTGATATTTCTGCAACCAATGGGCATCGGGTAAAACTCTGGATGAGAGATGCTGATCAGGTTGCCGGCATTAACAATAATCATGTTAATGCCAGATACCTTCCGGAGTTTCAGATTCATCCATCCGTCACCGCTGATACGGACCTTGCTGCTGTGGTCTCCGACGCTGATATCGTTTTTATCGCAATTCCCAGTAAGTCGTTCAGAGAAGTGGTGAAAAAAACCGGTGGATTGCTCTCAGGCAAGATAGTGATCAGTACGACTAAAGGTATTGAGCCTGTTACCTTTGATCTGATGAGTCAGATTCTGGTAGAGGAGGTCGATGATGCTCGAATTGGTGTGCTCAGTGGCCCCAACCTTGCCCGTGAAATCGTAGCCAAAGCGTTGACTGCTACTGTGATTGCCAGTGAAGATGATGAGCTATGCCAGACCATTCAGTCTGTATTACACTGCGACTATTTCAGGGTCTATTCGAACAGCGATGTGTATGGTGTTGAGTTGGCAGGCGCTTTAAAGAATATTTACGCGATTGTCTCTGGAATGGGTGCGGCTCTGGGAATGGGTGAAAATACAAAAAGTATGTTGATCACCCGGAGTCTTGCAGAAATGAGTCGCTTTGCAGTAACGCTTGGGGCTAACCCCATGACCTTTTTGGGGTTGGCGGGTGTTGGTGATCTGGTAGCTACCTGTACTTCTGATTTAAGTCGTAACTTCCGGGTGGGTTATGCGCTTGGTCAAGGTGATTCGCTGGAAGACGCTGAGTTCAGATTGGGGCAGGTTGCTGAAGGGGTTAATACACTTAAACAGGTTAAGCAAAAGGCCGATGAACTGGCGGTATACATGCCTCTGGTGGATAGTTTATACAGCATTATTTTTGAAGGTAATGCCATTGGAGTCCTTGTAAAGGGGATGATGCTCAGGGAACAGAAAACAGATGTGGAATTTATGTCCAGATGATTTATATCAAGATCATGACTGTTGAGTCAGATTCTGGACTTTGTTTTGACAACTTTGTTTTTACAATTCTGTGTGGAAGAGTGGAGAAGATCAATGGATGAGAAGGTCGTTAATAATCTAAAATCGGAGTCTCGCTGGTTAAGACTTGTGTTTATGGTTGTCTTTGGAGTTGTCGCCTACCTTGCGGCATTCCTCGTTATGTTGATTGCGCTTATACAGGCCGTGCACGGTTTTGTTATGAGTGAGCCAAATGAGCGTCTTTTAGCATTTAGTGCTGGCGTTAACCGGTTTATTTATCAGATTGCCGGGTTCCTGACCTATAACTCTGATGTTAAGCCCTATCCTTTCTCGGACTGGCCTCAGTCATCGAACCTCGCAGGTAAAGTTGTCAACGAGCCGGATAACGATTAAGCATGAAACTTATCATTATGCGCCATGGTCAGGCTTCATGGTCAGCACCATCTGATAGAGAACGACCACTTACTGAACAGGGTGCTCGAGAGGTATCCAGTACGGTTGCGTCTCTGGCGGCTCAGAAGGTTGACCGAATTCTTTCAAGCCCTTATATCAGGGCTCAGCAAACTGCCCGGATTGCTGCAGAGGCTTTAGGCTGTGGCGTAGAAACACTTGCTGAGCTGGAGCCTGAGGGTAGCCCTCAGTCTGTACTGCAGGTGTTGCCTGAGACGGGCGTTATCCTGCTGGCCAGTCATATGCCCATGGTTGGTTATCTTTCGGGACTGCTTTGCGAGGGAGTCTCTCAGTCTGGCCCATCCTTTCAAACGGGAATGGCACTGATCCTGGAGGTGGATGTTGTGGCTCCCGGGATGGCCCGAGTCCTTGAGCGCATAATACCTCAGTTGTAAGTCACAAACTGCTGATCCATTAAAAAATCCAGCGCCATTAGTCTCTGGTTTTTCTGCGGGAAATTCAGTTATTTCCCGCAGTATATTAGTTGATTTATCTCCTCATGTAATACTGTGTTTGGCGATAGCTTTGAATCTATTGGTTGTCTGTTGATTTATTAATGAACTTTCCGTTTTGCCATCTAATCTAATGATGCTCGTGTTCCATGTTACTGGTGCTTTAGACAGGGAAAGCGTGTAGGGATAGGCAGGGGGAAAGTGCGGTGGCGACAAGTTTTATAAGCCTAAGAGGCATTCTGGTCTGTGCAATAGCAGCCTTATTCTGCTCATATCAATTCATGTTGCAAGGGGCTCCATCCGTTATGGTTCCCCAGCTGATGACTGCATTCGATTTGGATGTGGCTGATATTGGCTGGTTAACCAGTAGTTTTCTCAGTTTATACCTGATTTTTCAGGTGCCCGGCGGTTATCTGGCTGATCGCTGCAATGCACGCGCATTGCTGGTTATTTGCAGTTTATCGATGGCTGTTGCCTGTTACTGGTTCAGTATTTCTGAAAGCATGTTATCTGCCACTGCATCCCGTGCGTTTATGGGGGTGGTAACGTCACCCGTTATTGTGGTTTGTATGACCCTGGCAAGTCGCTGGTTTCCGGAACGCTATTTTCCGACTCTGGCAGGGTTGATAGAGGCTTTTGCTTTAGCGGGCGGTGGGCTTGGACCTCTGATTCTACCTAATCTCATGGAAGCATTTGGCTGGCAGGGTGCTATGCAGGGAGCGGCAATATTTGGTGTTGTTCTTGCGGCTATGATCGCCATCATTGTTAAAAGTACTCCGCCTTTATCCGTTAGTGATGTGAGACTGCACGAAGTAACATGCGGGGCTGACCTTGAGATCGATAGGGTGGAGACATCTCCATTTGATCGAGTCTCTTTTTCACTGTGTTGCATGTATGGTTTTGGGCTTTTTGCCGTCATTACCAGCTTTGGCGGGTTGTGGGGAATACCGTTCTTTTATGAACGTTTTCCAGGTGAGCAGGAAGCGGTTGCTGATATGATTGCCCTGGTTTTTGTCGGTGCTGCTTTTGGTGCTCCCTTGTCAGGTTGGTTGGCCTGCCTGGTGGGCTCAACACGAAAAGTGATGATGGCGTGTGCTGTAATTTCTCCGTTTTTTTTCAGTATGCTGATTTTTTGCCAGTGTTCAATGGTGGTTATGGCGCTCATTTGCTTTATGTGCGGGATCAGCAGTGGAGGGTATATGCTGGCATTCTCTGTTGTCAAAAGCATTAGCCCAGCTGAACGGGTGGGGGTCTTGCTGGCGATAACCAATGCTTCCATGCTGTTGGCGGGGCCTGTTATGCAGCTATTGATTGGCTTTATTCTGGAAGGAATTGGACATGATGGTTTGAGTGCTTTATCAATTCAGGACTATCAACTGGCCTTTGTTCCTTTATTGCTCTGTCAGTTGTTGGCGCTGATCGTAGCGGTTTGCCTGAAAAAACAGTAATTCTTCTACCCATTGCTGGTGGTTGGCGCTATTCTAACCTGTTTTTATTCAATGCTTTCAGCTTATAAACCTTAGCCAGAGTGCTTAACTGGCAAAGGGTTGCACCTCTTGGATGGATAATGCCGTTACTTAGATTCGAAAAAGTCAGTCTGGCCTATGGTGACCAGCCTCTGCTTGATCATGCGGAGTTTCAGATTCGGAAAGGTGAGAGAGTCTGCTTGCTGGGGCGTAATGGCGCGGGTAAGTCCACCATGATGAAGCTGGTATCTGGGGCTATATTACCAGATGATGGCACGTTATGGAGGAAGCCGGGCCTGAAGGTTGGGGTTCTTAATCAGGATCTTCCTGATCAGGATGAGAAGAAGGTGTACGATGTGGTGGCTTCTGGCCTGGAAGCGGTTGGTGATTTAATCAGCCGTTACCATGGCCTGTCTATGAATATCAGCACCGATGCTGATATGAAAGCCCTCGAAAAAGTTCAGCAGCAGTTAGAATCAGTGGATGGCTGGAGTCTGAGCCTGAAAGTGGATACCGTCATTCAAAAGCTTGGCTTGCCTGCTGAAAAACAGATGAAAGAGTTATCTGGTGGCTGGCGGCGACGAGTTGAGTTGGCTAGAGCCCTGGTGGGCGACCCCGATCTTTTGTTACTGGATGAGCCCACTAACCACCTGGATATCATCGCCATTGACTGGCTTGAGAAGCAGCTGAAAGATTTTTCCGGGGCATTGCTTTTCATCACTCACGACCGTTCATTCCTGCAGTCTCTGGCAACACGTATTATCGAGTTGGATCGGGGGCAATTGACCAGTTGGGAATGTGATTATGCCACTTTTCTGGAACGCAAAGCCCATGCCCTTGAGGTTGAGGCTGAGCAGAATGTGTTGTTTGATAAAAAGCTGGCACAGGAAGAGGTCTGGATACGCCAGGGCATTAAAGCCCGTCGTACCCGTAATGAGGGTCGGGTTCGTGACTTGGAAAAGCTCAGAGCAGAGCGAAGTCAGCGTCGTGAAGTTCAGGGTAATGCCAGCTTTGGGCTGGAGCAAGGTGAGTCTTCAGGTAAGTTAGTACTCGAAGCGAAGAATATCTCCCAGTCATTTGATAGTCATACGGTTATCAAAGACTTTAGTCTTCGTCTTATGCGAGGTGACAAAGTTGGCCTGATTGGCGCAAACGGGGCGGGAAAGTCAACGTTGCTCAGCATTCTTCTGGGTAATCTGAGCCCTGAGTCGGGTTCTGTCAAAATGGGAACCAAGCTTGAAGTGGCCTATTTTGATCAGTTGAGAAATCAGCTGGATCTTGAGAAAACGGTGATTGATAACGTGGCCGAAGGGCGGGAGAGCATCACCATTAACGGTGCCAGTCGTCATGTTATCAGCTATCTGGGTGATTTCCTGTTCCCGCCCGGGCGGTGTCGTGTTCCGGTTAAAGCGTTATCCGGAGGAGAGCGTAACCGACTGCTGTTGGCGCGATTGTTTAGTAAACCGGCCAACCTGCTGGTGATGGACGAACCGACTAACGATCTGGATATTGAAACTCTGGAGTTGTTGGAATCATTATTGGTTGAATTTACTGGCACAATGTTGCTGGTGAGTCATGATAGAACTTTCCTGGACAATGTGGTTTCGAGTTCACTGGTGTTTGAGCCCGGTGGTCATGTCAGTGATTATGTCGGTGGGTTTGATGACTGGCTGCGACAGGGTGGTGCAATCTCACGGCTGGTTGCTGAAACTGCAGTTAGTAAAAAAGAAGAAAAGACAAAGTCTGTGCCAGCGCCATCAGGTGCTGAAAACAAACCAGCTAAAAAGAAGCTCAGTTATAAACTTCAGCGTGAACTGGATGCTTTGCCGGGTGAAATTGAAGCGCTTGAAGAAGAGTTGACTGAGCTGGAAGCTAAAACGGCTGAGTCGGCTTTCTATCAGGGAGATCAAGGCGAGGTTCAGGAAGTCCTGAACAGACTTGCAGAGATAAATGAGCTGATCGAAGAGAAAATGGAGCGTTGGGAAGAGTTGGATAATATGTAGCACCCTCTAGGAGCCTGTCGGACTTACCACTGGCCTACTGCGAAAAAGCCGGATTTGGCTATTTTTTATGCTGCTTTTCGTTGAATAGAGCCGCTATTCGCCTCAAATCAGCATAAAAACTGGCTCAAACCGGACTTTTTCTCGCTACGGCCGGTTAAGTCCGTCAGGCTCCTAGCCAAAAGCCACGGAGATTATTTTTGATCTACGTGGCTTTTTTCTGATTTCACGGTAGTCCAGAAAACGGTGGAAAAGGGTTAACTCTGATTTTTGCCAACTCTTACTGCCAGCACATCACATTTTGCACCATGAAGAATACTGGTTGAAGTAGAGCCAAGAATAAGAGCAAGTCCATGACGACCATGACTGCCAACGACAATCAGGTCAACATCAGACTCTTCTGCAATTCGATGAACTTCACGCTCTGGTCGTCCATAAACCACGTGTTGCTCACCTTTCTTTAGCTGGATTGAGTCCGCAAGACGGGCAATACGCTCTCTCGCCTGCTCAGTGATCTCATCTTGCAGTGTTGTGAGATCAAGGGGGATGTCACTGCCATAAGCAACACTTAGTGGTTCTACCACATGAACCATGGTAAGCCTGGCCTGGTTTTTTTCGGCAATGGATTTGGCTTTCTCGAGCACCTCGTCGGCTTCGTCGGACAAATCAATCGCAACCAGAATGTGCTTGTAAAGGCTCATAAGCTGTCTTCCTTCTTCAATAAATGCAAAAAGTGATCCGCCCGTTTCTAACACCTGGATGGCCAGACCGCTGTCGCGATTTCCTCAGTACAATCAGTCGAATGGCTTGAATGTTTCAGTGTTTGTGTGAAAACTTCTCAAGCCATGGCATGTCTATTGTAAGGCCAATTGCAGTTTTATTCATGGTTTTATTCGCTCTCTGTCAGGTAATTATCAGAAACAATGTTCCAGATTCTGGATCTCAACGTTCCTGTGCGAACAGTCTTGTGTAAGTATGGGAAAAGGTGGCATCTTCATAGGCTTTCAGGCTTGACTTTAAACACCATTTCACAGAAGGTAAGCACTGAATTCAAACAAGTGTATGAATTTGCATGAAGGAACTTTGTTTCTGCCCAGGGTCAGTAGGACAGTCTCAAGTCCGTCAGGCTCACGTGTAAAGTCAGGAAGTAAAGCAATAATAATCAGATAGCTGCCATAGTTAATGTCATATATAGGTCCGAGGGGATTAAAAAACTGCTCTCATACAGGCATATGGCTTGTCTATCTATCTTCAAATCCGAAAGGAGAAGTTCATGATCTACCAGGGGAAGGCGTTCAGGGTTCTGCCTGTGGAAGATGGTATCGCCGAACTGCAGTTCAATCTCGACGGTGAAAGTGTTAATAAATTCAGCCGTTCTGCTATTGAGGATCTTGCCGGGGCGCTGGATGCCATTCGTGCTGACAAGGGTATAAAGGGCCTGATACTCACCAGTGGCAAGGACGTTTTTATCGTTGGTGCTGATATCAATGAGTTCACGCAGACGTTCAAGCAGGATGATGAAACATTATTTGCCGAATTGATGTCGGTAAATAATGTATTCTCCAGTTTTGAAGATCTTGATGTGCCGACCGTGGCGGCAGTCAATGGTATAGCGTTGGGTGGCGGCTTTGAGATTTGCCTGTGTGCGGACTACCGGTTACTTTCAACAGACGCAAAAGTTGGATTGCCTGAAGTCAAGTTGGGCATTTACCCGGGATGGGGTGGTACTGTCAGGCTGCCACGTATTATTGGTGCTGATAATGCGGTGGAATGGATTGCCAGTGGTAAGGAATACCGTCCTGATGCAGCTCTCAAGGTCGGGGCCGTTGATGGGGTGGTTGCTCCGGAGAAGTTGAAAGACTCAGCTGTTGCCCTGATTCGCAGCTGTATCGCAGGGGAGCTGGATTACAAAGCCCGGAAGCAGGAGAAGAAAGCTAAGCTGAAACTGCCACCTGTTGAAGCGATGATGGTATTTGAAACTACCGCTGCTGTGGTCAAACAGCAGGCGGGGCCACATATGCTGGCACCCATTGCTTCCGTCAAAACGATTCAGAAGCATGCTTTTATGGAGCGTGACAAAGCGCTTGAAGCTGAGGCGAAAGGTTTTATCAAGCTCGCTAAATCTTCAGTATGTGATGCGTTGGTTGGCCTGTTCCTTAATGATCAGCAGTTGAAGAAAAAAGCAAAGGCTTCGTCAAAGCTGGCAGGTGAAACCAATAAGGCTGCTGTTCTTGGTGCTGGTATTATGGGTGGTGGAATTGCCTATCAATCAGCCCTGAAAGGTACGCCTATTTTAATGAAGGACATCAATCAGGATGGCCTTGATCTGGGACTTGCTGAAGCCACTAAGCTGCTTGCCAAACGGGTGTCTAAAGGCCGTATGGATGCTGGTAAGATGGGGGGAGTGCTTAACAGTATTGTACCTACATTGTCTTTTGGTGATTTTGGCTCTGTTGATGTCGTGGTTGAGGCTGTTGTTGAAAACGCCAAGGTTAAAAAAGCGGTATTGGCAGAAGTTGAAAGCCAGGTTTCAGATAATACCGTGCTGACATCCAATACCTCGACCATCTCAATCACTGAACTTGCCAGTGACCTGAAGCGGCCGGAACAGTTCTGTGGTATGCACTTCTTTAACCCTGTTCATGCTATGCCTCTGGTTGAGGTGATACGTGGTGAGAAAACCAGTGAGGCGGTGGTTGCGACCGTTGTAGAGTACGCCCGGAAAATGGGAAAAACACCGGTGGTTGTCAATGACTGCCCAGGCTTTATGGTGAACCGTGTTCTTTTTCCATACTTTGGCGGCTTCTCTGCCTTGCTCCGTGATGGTGCAGATTTTAAGCAGGTTGATAAGGTCATGGAGCGTTTTGGCTGGCCAATGGGGCCTGCCTATTTGCTGGACGTGGTGGGTATTGATACGGGCATTCATGCTGAGGGTGTTATGTCCGAAGGCTATCCGGATCGCATGAAGCGTGACTTCAAAACGGCACTGGATGTGATGTTTGAGAATAAGCGCTTTGGTCAGAAGAACGGTGCTGGTTTCTATCAGTATGAACAGGATAAAAGAGGTAAACCGAAGAAGGTCGTTGATGAGTCGGTTTATGCTTTGCTGGATGAAGTCTGTGCACAGAGCAAGACTTTTGATGATGAGGAAATCATTGCCCGTATGATGATACCTCTTTGCATGGAAACAGTACGGACTCTTGAGGATGGTATTGTTGAATCGGTGGCAGAGGCGGATATCGCACTGATTATGGGTATTGGCTTCCCTCTCTTCCGGGGTGGTGCATTGAAATATATCGACAGTATGGGTGTTGCTGAGTTTGTCGAACTGGCAGATAAATATGCTCACATAAGTCCACTGTATGCACCGACTGACAAGCTTCGGGAAATGGCTCGTGAAGGTAAGACGTTTTACGGTCAATAGGCCTTCTTCTTCGACTTTGAACCATTTTCAGGGAATATAAGAGAGATAATACCATGAGCCTGAATCCAAGAGATGCTGTAATTGTTGATTATGGGCGTACCCCGATGGGACGTTCCAAGGGTGGGATGTACCGTAATGTGCGGGCAGATACCCTCTCTGCAGAGCTGATTACTGGCGTACTTAACCGAAATCCTGAGTTGAACCCTGCTGAAGTGGAAGATGTTATCTGGGGTTGTGTTAACCAGACCCTGGAGCAGGGGTGGAATATCGCACGGATGGCGTCATTGATGACACCCATCCCTCATACATCAAGTGCCCAGACAGTAAGCCGTCTTTGTGGCTCATCCATGAGTGCTCTGCACACAGCCGTGCAAGCCATTCAAACCAATAACGGCGACGTTTTTGTTGTGGGTGGTGTCGAGCATATGGGACACGTGGGCATGATGCATGGTGTTGATCCAAACCCGAGACTTTCTAAGTACGGCGCCAAAGCTGCAGGCATGATGGGGCTGACGGCGGAAATGCTCGGAACGATGCATGGTATCAGTCGTCAGGCACAGGACGAGTTTGGTGCTCGTTCACACCAGAGGGCCTGGGCAGCGACTGAGGCCGGTAGTTTCAAAGATGAGATTATTTCAATGCAAGGGCATGATGCTGATGGCAATCTTCGTCTTTTCAGTCAGGATGAGACTATTCGTCCAGAGACTACGGCAGAAGGTTTGTCTCAGCTTAAGCCAGCATTTAACCCGAAAGGTACAGTAACCGCTGGAACGTCTTCCCAGATTACTGATGGTGCTTCCTGTATGATCGTAATGTCTGCGCAGCGGGCAAAAGATCTCGGCCTGCAACCCATGGCCGTGGTCAGAGCTATGGCGGTGGCGGGTGTTGATCCTTCTATCATGGGGTATGGTCCGGTTCCAAGCAGTAAAAAGGCATTGAAACGTGTGGGTCTGACCATTGACGATATTGATCAGGTTGAGTTGAACGAGGCTTTTGCAGCACAGGCATTGCCTGTGCTGAAAGATCTGAAGCTTCTCGATAAAATGGATCAGAAAGTAAACCTGAATGGTGGTGCTATTGCACTTGGGCATCCATTTGGCTGTTCTGGGGCACGGATATCCGGAACACTATTGAATGTTATGAAGCAAAATGGTGGAACGTTCGGACTGGCAACCATGTGTGTAGGCCTTGGTCAGGGTATAACAACGATTTTTGAGCGAATTTGATACATCAGATGGATGAATTGAGGTCGGGGATTGTTTTCTCATGACCTCAACAATGCTGACTCAGTAGCCCGGGTTTCCCGGGCTTTTTCGTTTCATTATCGACTCATTGATTCATCTTTTTGTTTTCATTGGCTTAAGGTGCTTGATTTGTAAGCTAATGAATGACAATGATTGTATTGGAAAAAAGCAGATTTTTCCCTATGGTTGAGGGTCTTGTAAATTCATGCTAAGTGTTTAAAGGCTTCAGCCGCTACTGATTATCAAGAAAATATTATCATGTGTAAGCAGTTCTGATGTGATGATTGGTGGGATTACTTGTTGGCAGACCATTAGTTCAGAGGATGGTTTGATTAAAGTGTCAGCGGAAAATTCGAATTGGATATTGGCTTCAGCGTGCAAGAAACAAGGCTTTCTCTGGATTCTTACAGAGGAATAAACCAGAGCTTTACGGGAAAGAGGTTGATGGTTTTCCTTGACCGATTATTGACTTCGCCTTATATATTGAAGCAATTTCTATCCCGGCTTTTCTTGTTCTGGCGATAAGCTCTATTTCAGCAGATCTGAATATTCAGTATGATGGGCGATTTATCTGCTCGCAGATCTGACCAGCCAGAACATTGGAACAGATGACAGGACGTGTAAGGCAGCATGGGTAAATCGCTAGTTATAGTGGAGTCGCCAGCCAAGGCGAAAACCATCAACAAATATTTGGGCAAAGACTTTGTTGTCAAATCCAGCGTGGGCCACATTCGGGATTTGCCAACGGCGGGTGGGCCTAAAAAAACCGTGGATGCAAAGGCCAGGGCGAAGGCTGCTGCTGAGTCAAAGAAGCTCTCACCTGAGGAGCGTGAGCGTCGAAAAAAGGTTAAAGCCCGTGAGCAGTTGATTGAGCGCATGGGTATTAACCCTGATAAGGGTTGGGAAGCACACTATCAGGTTTTACCTGGCAAGGAGAAGGTGGTTGATGAGCTGACTCGTTTGGCTGAAGGTGCCGACACCATTTATCTCGCGACAGATTTGGACCGGGAGGGAGAAGCGATTGCCTGGCATTTGCAACAGGCTATTGGTGGAGAGCCAGGGCGTTTTCGGCGTGTTGTTTTCAATGAGATCACCAAGAAAGCCATTCAATCTGCGTTTGAATCCCCCGGCCAGCTAAACCAGGATCGCGTTGATGCCCAACAAGCACGCCGTTTCCTGGATCGTGTTGTTGGCTATATGGTTTCTCCGCTTCTCTGGGCAAAGATTGCCCGGGGGTTGTCTGCAGGACGGGTTCAGTCTGTTGCTGTTAAGTTGATTGTTGAACGCGAGAGAGAAGTTCGTAGCTTTGTTCCAGAGGAGTATTGGGAAGTATACGCCGACCTTTCTGCAGCAGGGAAAGATGCTGTTCGCTTTCAGGTAATGAAAGAGAATGGGGCTCACTTCAGGCCAACCAATAAGGCTGAAACAGATAAAGCGCTGGCTTTGCTTGAGCAGGGCCAGTACTCCCTGACAAGCCGTGAAGATAAGCCAACACAGAGTAAACCTTCTGCTCCATTTATCACATCAACTCTTCAACAGGCTGCGAGTACCCGCCTTGGATTCAGTGTCAAAAAGACGATGATGCTGGCCCAGCGCCTCTATGAGGCTGGTTATATTACCTATATGAGGACGGATTCCACCAATCTGAGTCAGGATGCTTTGGACAGTGCCCGTTCTTTTATCACCAAGCAATATGGTGAGCACTATTGTCCTGATAATCCGAACATCTATAGCAGTAAAAAGGGGGCCCAGGAGGCTCACGAGGCCATACGTCCATCCAGTGTTACATTACAGCCAGATAGGCTTTCCGGGATGGAACGCGATGCTGAGCGGCTTTATGACCTTATCTGGCGCCAGTTTGTAGCTTGCCAGATGACGCCAGCTGAGTATCTCAGTACCTCACTGGCTGTCGATGTTAAAGGTTTTCAGCTCAAGGCTAAGGGGCGAACCCTGAAGTTTGATGGTTATACCCGGGTACAGAAGCCAATAGCTCGTAAGGGTGAGGATATTATCCTGCCAGACCTTCAAAAAGATATTCCTCTTGATCTTCAGAAACTCGACCCGAAACAGCTGTTTACCCGCCCACCTGCCCGGTTTAGTGAAGCCGCCTTGGTGAAGGAGTTGGAAAAGCAGGGTATTGGTCGACCATCGACTTATGCTTCCATTATCTCAACAATTCAGGATCGTGGTTACGCCTCGGTAAAAAATCGCCGCTTTTACGCAGAAAAGATGGGGGATATCGTTACTGACCGCTTGAATGAGTCTTTCCATGAGCTTATGGATTATCACTTTACAGCTCGGATGGAAGAAAAGCTGGATGATATCGCTGAAGGTGAAAAAAACTGGAAGCAGGTTCTGGATGATTTTTACTCCGACTTTACCCTTCAGCTGACGCAGGCTGAACAGGTTGATGGTGGGATGCGGGCTAATGAACCCTCCCTGACGGATATTGAATGTCCTACCTGCAGTCGCCCCATGATGATTCGCACTGCTTCTACTGGTGTGTTTTTGGGCTGTTCAGGTTATGCTTTGCCTCCGAAAGAGCGCTGTAAAACGACCATCAACCTGGTTCCGGGTGAAGAAGCGGAAGATACGGATGATGAAAATGCAGAAGTGAATGCTCTGCGTGCTATGCATCGTTGTCCAAAATGCTCTACTGCCATGGAGAGTTACCTTATTGATGAACATCGTAAGCTCCATGTCTGCGGTAATAACCCCGATTGCTCTGGTTATGATGTAGAGCAGGGTAGTTATAAGCTGAAAGGCTATGATGGTCCAGTTCTCGAATGTGATAAGTGTGGTAGTGAGATGCAGCTTAAGACAGGCCGTTTTGGCAAGTACTTTGGCTGTACTAACAGTGAGTGTAAAAATACGCGGAAGCTACTTAAAAGTGGTGAAGCAGCTCCACCTAAAATGGAGCCTGTTCCAATGCCAGAGCTTAAGTGTGTAAAGGTTGAAGATCACTATATACTGCGGGATGGAGCCTCTGGCCTGTTCCTGGCTGCCAGCCAGTTTCCCAAGAATCGGGAAACCCGGGCGCCTCTTGTTGCTGAGCTATTGCCTCATCAGGCTATGATTGATACTAAATATGGCTATCTTATGGATGCTCCCCGCCAGGATCCTGATGGTAACCCTTCAATTATTCGATACAGTCGTAAGACAAAACAGCAGTATGTTATGTCTGAAGTAGAGGGTAAGGCTACCGGTTGGAGTGCTACCTATGAGGATGGTAGGTGGAATGAAAAGCAGACCAAAAAGCGTCAATCCAGTTAGATTCTTCTCAAACTTTTGATTCATCAGACAGGGCTATTAAGCCCTGTTGTACTATGGCTGTTGTTAACTGTTTGCCGGGTTGCTCGAATGTGTGTCCGGTAAATTGCTGGAGTTGGTTATGACAAACAACTGGCAGGGATATACCAATAAAATGCTCTTTCACTCCCGTTTGTTGATGGAAGCCTGGGAGGATGCAGACGAGCTTGCCAAGCCTGCGTTTCGTGAAGCATGTCTGAATGCTATGGTTCAGGCTTATCAGTCATTGCTTGCTGAAATCATGACTAGTTACCGTTTACCGGTAAACCAGTTACCGACGCTGTATGAAGCGATAAATAGTGTTCACCACAAGGGAGAGATTTCTTCGGAATTACAGTACATTGAGAGGCTGGAACAGCATGACTCCTGGTTATCGGCTTTATTGAAGAATCATCAGGAGTGCTCGATGCCTATCCAGCGGAAGAGTATTAATTGTAATGAAATTCCGCTTTTCAATGCCAATAGTGTCAGGCTTGATCAGACAGAGGGTTTTCTTTCTGTGCTTGGGTTCCTGAAAGAGCTGGTCACCTATAGCCGGAACTTCAGTCTTGAGTGGTAAATTGCGGTATAAATACTGGTTTTATTGTTGCCAGTTGATATTCAAATGTAGATCCTGCTCAGTGTCTTGAAAGCAATTAAAGGCTCATGCACAATGCTTCCTTGCTAATCACAAAATTCTGGTGTCACTAACTATGTCAGCGTCGTTTCTTGAAATTGTTGAGTTACCTTCAGGTGAAATCGTGTTGCGTCGTAGCGATGAAGAGAGCGCTGAGCCACTAGTGACTATGTCATTCTCTCAGGAACTTCTTGATTTTCTTCAGGGTGATCAGGTAGAGGTTGCCAGAGCAATGCTGGATGCCTGTATTGCTGAAGTAGGGCGAAAAACAGAAGCTGAAGAACATATCCCTGAAAACCGTATTCTTCATTAATCTGTCTTAATCCTGCCCCCTGTTTCGGATAGCTAAACCCTGGCAGCGACCTGAGCGGGCAGCTGACTCCAGCTCTGAGAGTGTTGTACTATCCATTTGGTTAATCCAACTGATTACAGTATGACTGGTTCCTGAGGCCAGAGCCTTGCGTGTGAGTTTTAACGGATCTGATTGTGCAGAAGGGTTGAGAACCTGTAGACGATGTCGGCTGATGCCGGAAGCTTTCAGCCATTTTATTGTGCTTCTGGCCTGTTCACTGGACAATATCAAAGTAAGCCAGCGCTGATCCTGATCATTGGCCAGTTCATTCAGAACTGACTTTAAAAATCGTCCTGACTGCCATGATGGCCCTGAGAGAATCAGTTCATCGATAAAGCTTGCAGGTTCATTGTCAAGGAAGGCGCAGCTTCCGCTCTGGTTGAATGATGATGTTAATGCTTGCATGTCAGCTCCTCTACAGCAGGGATCGTTAGGGCCAAAGGTCTAGTTCCTGATAACCCCCACGCTCAGCCCTTCGATGGCAAAGGCATCAACGCTGAGATCAACTTCAATTGTTTGGAATTCTTCATTTTCCGGGTGAAGGTAAACCCTGTTCTTGATTTGTTCGAAACGCTTAACGGTGACTTCATCTTCAATTCTGGCTACGACAATCTGACCATTGGATGCCGTTGATGTTTTATGGACGGCCAGGAGGTCGCCATCAAGAATTCCGATATCTTTCATGCTCATGCCTTTGACGCGCAGCATGAAGTCTGCTTTTGGTGAAAAAAAATCGGGATTGATTGACAGGTGGTCTTCGATATGTTGCTGGGCAAGAATGGGACTTCCTGCTGCAACCTGTCCTACAATAGGGAGGCCAGAGAGTTCTGTACCAGGTACACGAATACCTCTTGATGCTCCGGGGGTGATCTCAATGGCTCCCTTGCGGGCAAGGGCTCTGAGATGCTCTTCTGCAGCGTTGGGCGATCTGAAACCGAATGTTTGCGCTATCTCTGCACGGGTTGGAGGAAATCCGGTTTCTTCTATGTGTGACTTGATCAGTTCTAGGATCTCAGTCTGGCGCTTGGTCAATTTGTACATGTTTAAGTCTGTGTTTTTATACAGTACATGTAATTATATACAGTATTTTGTCGGCTGCAACCATCAGAACTTATTAATCTAACTTGATGTTTAAGTTGGCAAACGTTAGTTTTAAACAAATGTTTACAATGGAGGTTTCAGGCATGTCACAGTCAGCGACAGTAGACAGGATTCTGGACGCTGCAGAGAAGTTATTTGCTGAGCATGGGTTTGCAGAGACCTCCCTGCGTTCAATTACCAGTAAGGCTGGTGTTAATCTGGCCGCTGTCAATTATCACTTTGGCTCAAAAAAATCCCTCATTCAGGCAGTCTTTTCCAGGTTTCTTGATCCTTTTGTCAGCAATCTTTCCCAGGCACTGGCCAAATATCAGGATAATAACGATGCAATTGATCTGGAAGAAATTCTCCATTTACTGGTGGATCAGATCATGGCCGTTAAGCCACGTAGTTCAGAAGATCTTTCGGTCTGTATGCGGCTCATTGGGCTGGCATACACTCAGGGACAGGGACATTTGAAAAAATATTTGCGAGAGGTCTACGGGGAAGTATTCCAGGCCTATCTTCGGTTGTTGGTAAAAGCATGTCCGGATTTACCAATGGGTGACTTGTTCTGGAGAGTTTACTTTATACTCGGGTCAGCCGTTTTTACCCTTTCAGGGGCAAATGCGCTGCGAGCTATCGCTGAAAGTGATTACGGAGTCGACTATGAGCTGGAAGAGATCATGAGGAAGATGGTTCCTTTCATGGCAGCAGGCCTTAGGGCACACACCTGACATATCATAATAGCGATAAGAGAGCTTATAACTAATGCATCTTACTGTTCATATTGCCAGCCAGGAGATGGTGCTTCACGCGAAGGACGGCAAGCGCCGTGTTTATTCTATTTCTACAGCTAGCAAAGGAACCGGGCAGCAGGAGGGTAGCTGGCAAACCCCTCTTGGACTTCATGTTATCAGGGCCAAAATTGGTGGTGGGCTGCCTGTTAACTCAGTGTTTGTCAGTCGTCGTTTTACAGGTGAAATTTATTCGTCTGAGCTCCGAGAACAATACCCTGGAAGAGAGGACTGGATCTTAACCAGAATATTATGGCTCAGTGGTCTGGAGCCCGGATATAACCGGCTTGGAAGTGTCGATACCATGCGACGGTATATCTATATTCACGGATCACCGGATACTGCAGTTATGGGTGACCCAGGATCTAGAGGGTGTATTCGTATGCATGGCAACGATATTATTGATTTATATGATCGTATTGATGCAGGCGTTAAAATCGATATACAGCTCACCTGATACCCTTACTATTCGTATTTGCAGGAGGCTCTGATGCCTGAAGGGCGAAACAGTGGTGTTCTCCTGGTTGATCTTGAGGGGGCACAGTTAACGGCTGAAGAAGAACCGTTACTGCTTCTTGAAAGTATCGCAGGTGTAGTGCTTTTCTCGAGAAACTATCAAAGCCGGGATCAACTAATCAGCCTGACCAGTGAAATACGTAAGTTACGCCCTGACATCTTGATATGCGTAGATCAGGAAGGTGGACGAGTTCAGCGCTTTCTTAAGGGGTTTACTCGGCTTCCACCTGCAATGGCATACAGTCAGTATGATCAACACCTTCAACAAGAAATTGCCCTTGAATCAGGGTGGCTGATGGCGTCGGAACTTCTTGCTTGTGGTGTTGATTTATGTCTTGGCCCGGTTCTGGATATTGACCACGGTCGAACCGATATCTTGGAGAATCGGGCTTTTGGTCATTCTCATGAACAAGTTGTTAAGCTGGCTTCGCCATGGATTGATGGTGTTCATGATGCAGGAATGTCTGTGGTCATTAAACACTTTCCGGGACATGGCAATGTTGATGATGACTCTCATCTGAGTTTACCTGTCGATGAACGCTCGTTTGAGCTGATTGAACAGACAGATTTGCAAACGTTTAAAGCCATGATTGACAGGGGGGGAGTTGAAGCAGTGATGCCCGCTCACATACTTTTTCCAGCTATTGATGAGGTGCCTGTCGGTTTTTCATCAAAGTGGTTGCAAACTATTTTGAGAAGTCGACTTCGATATGATGGCTTGATTATGAGTGATTGTCTTTCCATGGAAGGTGCGGCCGCCCTTGGTGGCTATTCTGAACGTGCTCAAGCAGCTCTGGAAGCTGGCTGTGATTTATTAATTGTTTGTGACCGGCAAGGTGTTCTGGATGTGTTAAAGGGCTTGAAACCACTAAAGTTGAAAGGTCGAGGTCCATCTCGTTTGATGCCTGCTCATTATCCTGATTGGGAACAGCTTGTTTCATCCAGTCGTTATCAGGATATTCAGCAGTTACTAATCAATAGCGCACATCATTGCTAAGGTGTTAAGTTCCCAGCCATATGAAATCGAACATTTATTGCTTATTGAACAGTTGCTATGCAAGGCATAATGGCGGGAGCATAGCAGGGCTATGTGACCAGAGTTGTAATCTGGTACGACTGCATGGATGCAGAAACTAGTGCATCGTTTCATTGAGTTTGATGTTTTGTACTCCGTTCGCACTGAGCTTGCGAAGTGCAGTGGCAACATCCTTCGACAATCTCAGGACCAATGGAACACATCAATTCCATTGAAATGATGTGCTAGAGTAACGCAGGGGCAGTTGTCGAGAGCGGCTGCTCAGTGTCCCAGGAAATTTGATTTGTTTGGGTACTAAAGACATTTGTTACGTGGAAACTCATGGTTATTACTGGCCGCGTCTCAATAGTACAAAATTAACTTTAATATTTTTAGCGTTTTATATTACTTTCAGCACTTCCCTTTAGGCTTTTTTCACTGCTTTATCCCATTTCCTTATGTTTTTCCATTACGATTTATGGTGTAACAATGGATTTTTCTTCACTTATTGCAGGTAACATTCCTGAATGGTTATTTCAGGCTGTAATTGCTGTCATTCTTACTGCGGTTATTCGATTTCTTACTGGCAAGTTGTTTAGAAAGTTGATGACGAAAGCAGAAGCTACTCAGAATTTCTGGGATGACGCACTGCTTTCAGCAGGTCAAAAGCCAGTTTATCTTTTTATTTGGGTTGCTGGACTTAGTTGGTCAGCAGAAGAAATATGGGAAGGGACAGGCAATACTATTTTTGAAAAGTTGCTCAGTTTCCGGGATCTGTTGGTTATCATGCTTTTTTGCTGGGTTTTTATCTCATTTATCAAAGCATTAGAGCATCGCTACCTACAGGTTGAGCATAAAAAGAAACTGGATCAGACATCGGTTGTTGCTTTGGGGCGGCTTATGCGGGTTGCCGTGATAATTACAGGTGTTCTGGTTGCAATGCAGGCGCTGGGGTACAGTTTGTCAGGTATTCTGGCATTCGGTGGTGTTGGAGGGCTTGCTGTTGGTTTTGCCGCTAAGGATATGTTGGCCAACTTTTTTGGTGGGTGGATGATCTATGTTGATAAGCCATTTCGGGTGGGAGACTGGATTAGCTCTCCGGATAAAAACATAGAGGGGACGGTTGAATATATTGGTTGGCGTCAAACCCGAATCCTGACATTCTCACGGCGGCCTCTCTACGTTCCAAACGCAACGTTCATGAATATTTCGGTTGAAAACCCATCCAGGATGCAGAATCGTAGAATTAAACAGGTTTTTGGATTACGTTACTGTGACAGTGAAAACGTTGGAGCCATACTTGAAGAGGTTAGAAGTTATCTGCAGCGGCATGATGGTATCGACCAAGACAAGATCATTATGGTTAACTTTATTAGTTTTGGTGCTTCCAGTCTTGATTGTCAGATATATTGTTTCACTAAAACGACGGATTGGGCGACTTACCTTCTGATACAGGAAAAAGTTTTGTTGGAAATTGTCCAGATTATTCATCGTAATGGCGCTGATATTGCCTTTCCCACACGAACCCTGGATGTTCCTGTAGAGACTAAGAAAAAGCAGGAATCTTTTGGTAATCGAATTAAAACATCTATTCAGGAAGGCGCTTAAATCTAGGTATTTCAATCAATTATTTGAACTTTTTTGTTTTTATTCTCTACTTCTACTGTTTATAAAAAGGCTCTGAAAATCGACCCAGCTACAATTTATTAAAATACAAGTTGAACTGGCGGTTGAGTTTTTGGCATGAATACTGGATTTATCACTTTTTACTACCACCTTTTAATCGCATTTTTACTCGCAGCCGTTGCTTTCTATGGGCTTAAGTGGCTGATCATGAGGTGGCGAGCAGAACAACAAGCAGGCATAAGGCCTCTTGTGGTGAATACCTTTCGCAGGCCAGTGCTAACGATTCCCTGGTTGTTTTTTGTTTTGTATTCAGCGCATTTCTGGCCAGGGCTTGAAAGCTCAGAGTGGAATGAATCACTGATACTGATCCAGAAAATTCTTCTTGTCATCTATCCAGCCTGGTTTATCTGGGAAGTCAGTTTGAATATGGAAGGGCTGCTAAATGCTGCGGATGGTCGATGGGCGGGGAGGCTATCTTATTCAGTTATTGCGCGATCCATTCAATTGTTCATCGTTATCACTACGTTGTTGAGTCTTGCTCAAGTCTTTGGATACAGGCTTTCGACGCTTTTGGCTTTTGGTGGTATTGGTGGAATTATTCTTGGTCTAGCAGCCAAAGATTGGTTAGCTAACTTTTTTGGCGGGTTGATGCTAATGTTGGATAGCCCGTTTACTGAAGGTGACTGGATTCGTTCTCCAGATCGTGCTATTGAGGGGCACGTTGAAAAAGTAGGGTGGAGGTTGACAAAGATTCGGACTTTTGACCGAAGACCAATCTATGTCCCTAATTCAATTTTTACAGGTATTGTTGTCGAAAACGCCACTCGTATGCGCAATCGTCGCATGGTAGAGAATTTTTCTCTTCGTTATGAAGATTTTGAGAAAATTCCTCAGATTCTCAGTCATATAGATGAGCTTCTTCAGCTGGTTTCTGAGGTCGATAGTAAAGAGCCTCATTATGCGGTGTTTATTCGTTATGACAATTTTGCTTTGCTTTGTCAGGTTCGGGCTCATATCACGAGAACTGACCGTGTTGGTTTTCTCAAAGTTCAGGAGTCTATTCTTCTATTGATAGCACAGGCTGTGGCTGAGGCTGGTGCATCATTTGCATATCCGGCTCGAAGGATTTTGTCGGATGAGCCGATAGTATAGTAGCAATTCAATATAATGCAGACTGATAAGAATACTGATGGATATATTGATCGTTGAGGATGCACGTGATCAGAGAATGATGCTTGCTGTGGTTTTGAAAAAGCAGGGGCACCGAGTATTTGAAGCATCAGATGGATATGAAGCACTGAATATTTTGGAAAGCCACCCTAATATCAGGATTGTTATCAGTGACTGGATGATGCCTAATATGGATGGCATAGCACTCTGTGAAGCTATCAGAAAGAGTCATATTGGATGCTATGTCTACTTCATGCTGTTAACCGGTAAATCGGATCGTCAGGCAGTGGTTGAAGGGATTAACCGTGGCGCTGATGACTTTATCAATAAGCCTATTGATTTTGATGAGCTTAGTGCCCGTCTGAATGCCGGTATTCGCATTATTGAGTTGAAGGCTGCTCTTGAAAACAAAATTGATACGATTGAGAAAGATCTGGCGTCGGCAGCAGAGACTCAGTCTCGCCTTCTTTCTGAGCCTGCCAAAATTCAACATGTTGATTTTAACTGGTATTTCAAACCAAGCCGCTTTCTTGGTGGGGACATGTTTGGCTACCAGGCGCTTGATGGAGAAACCCTTAGCTTTTATCAGCTGGATGTAGCCGGCCATGGGATTCCATCGGCATTATTCTCTTTTTCTCTCAATAATATTCTTCGTGAGAATGGCAGTGGCTCTTTAGTTAAGGAGTCTTTTAACGATCCACCCTTCTATCGTGTTAAAAGCCCTGATGAAGTATTGGTGAGTCTCAATGAGCAGTTCCAAGCCAAACCTGAGGCGATGCTCTACTTTACCATCGCTTACGGCGTAATTAATAGTCGCACGGGCTCGGTGACTATTTCACAAGCAGGACATCCATCTCCACTATGGCTTAAGAGTCATTCAAAAACGGTTGAGAAGATTTCCAGTGGTGGAGTTCCTATAGGCATGATGCCTGGTATGACCTATGAGAATGTAACTATTCAGCTGCAACCCGGTGACAGGCTTTTCCTGTATTCCGACGGGGTAACAGAATGTGAAAACAGTACAGGTGATATGTTTGGGGAAGAGAGGCTGGAGTCTTTGCTGGGAAACACTTTTGATAATTCAATAGAAGCTATAATCAGCCGAGTTGATCAGAGTATACATAGCTGGAAGGGAGCCGATGTTTTTGAAGATGATGTGAATTTTCTAGTATTGGAGTGGCAGCCATAGATTTAATTATGGCAACCTGTTTATCAAAAAAGTAATGAAGCAAGGAGCGCGACATGCCATTTGAATCAAAAAGTGAAGCGGGGTATACCATTATATCTATTGATGAAACCCGGCTTGATGCGTCTATTTCTGAGTCCTTCAGAGTCTATCTATTTGACCAGATTGAAAATGGATCAAGCAACATGATGGTGATTGATTTATCTCTGGTTCGTTTTATGGACAGTAGTGGTTTGGGGGCGCTGGTTGCAACCCTGAAAAAGATGGGGGGGGAAGGCTCTCTGAAACTGGCGGCTGCACAGCCCGCGGTATTGGATCTTTTCAATCTTACCTCTATGGATAAGTTATTTACCATTCTCCCTACAGTGACAGAGGCCATTGAGGAGAAGTAATCATGACGGATGAAAAAAGCCAGACGGTCAGGTTGGAAATTGACAGTGAGCTGGCTAATACAACCCTGGTTGCTATGGCTGTTCGTGGTCTTTGTGCTATGACAACTCTGTCACCGGTCGAGGTGAACCGTGTGGAGTTGTGTGTTGTTGAGATTGTTAATAATGCAATTGAACATGCCTATAGTAGTGAAAAAGGCCATAAGGTTGAGGTGAGTGTTAACCTTCTGAAATCCTATTTAACGCTCACAATCAGTGACTGGGGTAAGCCAATGGATGAGGGACAGCTGGGAGACAAAAATTTCCCTGTTGATGCAGATGACCCTGCTGCATGGCTATGCAGTGGTAGAGGGTTGCCAATCGTTCAGAGCCTCATGGATAAAGTTGAGTATCAAAGTGTCGATGATAAAAACAGCTTCACAATGAGTAAGCAGATCAGGTGGAGTAGTTCAGACTTAATCTGACATTTCTTTTCAAAAAAAGAAAAGGGTTACCGATTTAG
>OODV01000205.1 GCA_900299555.1 uncultured Endozoicomonas sp. | reverse complement strand
GGGAAAGAGATCTGGAAGGAAAAGTTCATAGCCTGAATTTGACCTGACAGACACCCTCTTGAAAATCGGTAACTGTCAGGTCAGGTCTGAACTTCTACAGATCAGGAGTTAATCTGCTTACTCATTCACCCCCGCCTTTAGCTACTTTCTTCTAATAATATGCCCCCTGTCTCAATCAGAGCATTTGGGCGCTGATACGGAGTCAGTTTTAAGAGCACTCCGATCTCCGGGCTGTCAAAGTATTGAATCTCATTAGTGTTTCTTATCCTTCTCCTCTGTTTTACCTGAAAGTTCTCAGTTATTCGCAGGGGGGGGGAGTCATCGTGAAGTCTGATTAAATTATCTGAACCTTTACTGGAGGAAAGAAGATCAGATGGGCTCGATCCATGATTGTGCATCTTGCCTGATAGTGTCGAGTACAGTGATTCTGGACTTAGCTTATTCAGCCATAAATCAATATCTACATGAAGAAACCGCTCTTCACTGACCGTGATTGTACCATCAAGTAATAGGCTATTCTGTCCACTGGTAGCAGCCCGAACTTCAACCGGATGTTTAGGTGTTTCGGGATTTAAAGGCATTCGCCAGGCTTTCTGAGCAAGAACCTGATAATTTCGGTTTTTCTCCAGGGTGGCAACCTGCTCATTCAGTATCATCTCGCTAGAAGGTAAAGAGATGAAGGCATCACGTAGAATGTCGTGATGACTAGAATGTTGGTTGCCAGATGCCGGTATCTCAAACAGAGGGCTGTTGTCACTATGCTCTCCATTTAGCGTTCGAAGTCTGATGGCATTCACAGACGTTCTAGACCGTGTTACGGGTGGCCATGCTTCGCCACTGACATTCTCAGCATAACGAAATACCACAAGATCAACCTGATACCATTGATCATTTGGGTTTGGATTGCTCTCATTTACTGAAGCAGAAAGCGAAAAATTAAAAAATAGCGCTATCGACAGTGCGATAAGCTGAACTTTTTTCATATGGGATTCCTGGGGCATTCTAATCCAAAAGCAGAGGTCATATACATTCGAAGCGTGGGCTCAAATTGTGTTCAGCAGTTTCCAAACAGCATTGTAACGACATGCTGCCTGGAAACTCACAAACCTGCATTGATGTTAGGAAAGCATCTAACTGGCCAGTTTACTCAAGAGAGCTTCTGTCGCGGTAAACCTCTGTTCCGGAGTTTCCATTGTGTCAATGTACTTTAAGATGCTGTTTCCTTCCAGCCTGAACTGTTGGGGACTTGACTGAATCAGGTTAATAATGACCATAGGATCAACGCTGGGTTGTTCCTCAAACTCTATGCGAGCCTCTTTACTACCAGCATCAAGCTTTTTGATTCCCAGTTCTTGAGCGTGAAGTTTTAACTTCATCTGGCGGAAAAGGTTTTTGGCTGGATCGGGCAATAGACCAAACCTGTCGATCAGTTCAACCTGAAGGTTTTTCAAACCTTCTTCATTGGTAGCAGCCGCAATTCTCTTGTAAAGAATCAAACGATTATGAGCGTCATGAATATAGTCTTCAGGCAGCAAAGCTGGGAGTCGCAGGTTGACTTCCGTTCCATGGTTTAAGGGTTGATCCGGGTTCGGGGTTTCGCCATTGCGAATGGATGAAACTGCCCGTTCAAGCATTTCGGTGTAAAGTGTAAAGCCGACGCTTTGAATTTGCCCGCTTTGTCCCTCACCGAGTAGCTCACCAGCACCTCGTATTTCCAGATCATTGGAAGCGAGCATGAATCCAGCCCCAAGTGTCTGAGCATCAGTAATTGCTTCAAGCCTTTTTACCGCATCAGCCGTCATTGCCTTTGGAGAAGGTGTCAGGAGGTAGGCGTAGGCCTGATGATGAGAGCGGCCAACTCTGCCACGAAGCTGGTGTAATTGTGCCAGGCCAAACTTATCAGCACGATTAATAATGATAGTGTTGGCATTGGGAATGTCGATGCCAGTTTCAATAATAGTGGTGCAGACCAGAACATTATAACGTTTGTGATAAAAGTCAGACATCACCTGTTCAAGTTGCCGCTCACGCATTTGGCCATGCCCCGTGATCACCCGTGCTTCTGGAATTAATTCCTGAAGGTCGCTGGCTGTTTTTTCAATGGTTTCAACCTGATTGTGCAGATAATAAACCTGTCCTCCACGGAGGAGTTCCCTGAGAATGGCCTCTTTAACCAAAGGCTGGTCATATTGACGAACAAATGTTTTAACGGAAAGGCGTCTTGCCGGTGGTGTAGCGATGATGGAAAGATCCCGAATCCCAGACATGGCCATATTGAGTGTTCTTGGGATTGGTGTTGCTGTCAGCGTGAGTATGTCCACTTCTGATCTAAGAGATTTCAACTTTTCCTTATGGCGGACGCCAAAACGATGCTCTTCATCAATAATCAGCAGCCCAAGGTCTTTGAAGTTGAGATTACCTTGAAGAATTTTGTGGGTACCAATGATGATATCCAGCTTGCCTTCAGACAGGCGCTCTTTAATATGATCAATAGCTTTTTGAGATTTAAAGCGGGAAATGACTTCAATTTCAACGGGCCAGTCAGCAAACCGGTCTCTAAAACTCTCATAGTGTTGCTGTGCCAGCAGTGTCGTAGGTACCAGAATAGCCACCTGTTTCCCACTTTGAACGGCCAGGAAGGCTGCCCGCATTGCGACTTCTGTTTTACCAAAGCCAACATCTCCACAAACCAGTCGATCCATTGGTTTAGGCGCACACATATCGCGAATAACCGAGGTAATCGTCTGCTGTTGATCAGGCGTTTCTTCAAAGGGAAACGCCGCAGCAAACGCCAGATAATTTTGCTCCGGTTTTTCAAAAGGAAACCCTTTTCTTGCTTCACGGCGGGCATAAATGTCGAGCAGCTCCACCGCAACATCTCGAGCCTTCTCTGCGGCTTTGCGGCGAACTTTACTCCACTGTTCACTGCCCAGGCGATGTAGCGGGGCAAGGTCGTCATCAGCACCGGTGTAGCGGGAAATGAGATGGAGCGAAGCAACCGGAACATAGAGCTTGGCTTCGTTGGCATACTCCAGCGAAAGAAATTCTGTGGTCTGACCATCTACTGCCAGTGTTTCCAATCCACGGTAACGGCCAACCCCGTGGTCGATATGAACCACAGGCGCCCCCATTCTCAGCTCCGTCAGGTTGCGGATAACCTGATCAGCATTTTGCTCCTCACCGCTCTTGCGACGACGGGTCTGTTGTACCCGTTGACCTAGCAGGAGTGCTTCGGGAATGATCACAAGATGATCGTCGGGAAGGTAAAGGCCGTTTTCCAATAACCCGATGCTGATGGCCAGCGTTGGCTTTTCATGCATCTTATCGGTTACAAAGGTTGACCAGTTATCACACAGTTCCGGAAAAATATCATTTTGAGCCAATAGCTCCAGAAGGACTTCCCGCCGGCCAGGGCTCTCTGCTACCAGCAAGACGTTACTGACATCATCAATAAATGATCTGAGGTGGCTCAACGGCTGTTCAAGTCGGGAATTGATGGTAAGTTCCGGCAGGTCTGCTCTACTCAGGTTAAATCGTCCAGCCTTGGTTGGAATCGGCTGGTCAAACAGTGTCAATCTTGGGAAATTTTTGAGTTTGCTGTATAGCTCTTCAGGGGGCATTAACACCTGCGATGGTGGTAGGATAGGCCTGAGTGGGTCGACCCTCCGGTTCTCATAGCGTGCTTTTACATCAGCATAATAATGGTCCAATGCCGCATCCATCGTGTCATAGACAAGCACACGGGTATTTTCAGGTAGGTAGTCAAAAAGGGTTGCGGTTTCTTTAAAAAAGAGAGGAAGGTAATACTCAATCCCCGGGCTGACAATCCCTTCTCCAATGTCCTGATAGAGAGGGCAGTCACGATGGTTGACATCGAAGGTTTCCCTGAAGTTGCTACGGAAGCACTCTTGTCCCTTTTTGTCCATTGGGAATTCATGGCCTGGTAAGAGCTGTATTTCTGGAACCTTTGTGACTGAACGTTGCGTTTCCGGATCAAACGTTCTTAGCGACTCAATTTCATCATCAAACAGGTCAATTCTGTAGGGGATATCAGCCCCCATAGGAAATATGTCAACAATGGAGCCCCTTATGGCAAATTCACCATGTTCCATGACTGAATCAACACAGCGATAACCAGCCTGTTCAAACTGGTTGCGGCGATCATCAATGATAAACCGGGTTCCGGGTTGTAACGAAAGGCAATTGCCTAACAGGAAGCTCTTTGGGCAGAGCCGGTTCAGCAAAGTACTGACCGAGACTATCAGAATCGTTTTTATCGATGAACTACCCGATGTGGGTAGCTGGTAAAGCGTCGACAGTCTTTGGGAAATAATATCCTGATGAGGGGAAAACGTATCATAAGGGAGGATTTCCCAGTCAGGCATTTGCTGGAGCTTGACTGATTCATTACCTGCCAGAAAAAACGCAAGCTCTTCTTCGAGACGGTTTGCTGAGGAACTGTCTGGGGTAATGATCATCAAAGGGTTATTGTCAGCCTGTGCTGCGCTGGCAATAACAAATGCAGGTCCTGCTTGTGAGAGGTTTCCCCACTCCAGTTTATCGCCGGGGTGGTTAGGCAGAGGGATGGTGAGTTGAAACATGAATATTCTGAACGTCCTCCTGAGTACCCCAAAGACAATGAGATAACCTTGCAGTACGGATTGTTTTTGATGCCAAGATGGCTACAGGAGGAGAATTGTAGCGTTTGTAGCCCCTTTGTCCCAGCATTCCCACCGATAAATGCGTTGTGACAGGAGAAATAATCCTGATAATCCAGAATGTTAAAGTTTGGTATTCTTTGTTGCACTGAAGCCGTTCAGGAAGGATAATAGCCCCGAAACATTAGTCCCAGTGAAGGGGCTCGATTTAAAATAGACATAATAAACGGGAATTTATCGTGGTAGCAGACCGTTTTCAGGACTGGAAAGAGCGTGAAGCGCTGGCTGAGTCAATGATCCCCCTGATTGGCCAGTTATATCGAAATCACAATGTTGTCACGTCCGTTTTTGGGCGTCCCGTCATTAACCGCTCAGTTATTAACCTCCTTAAAGCGCATAAATTTGTCAGGCAGATTGAAGATAATGGTCTGTCTGTTCGTGAGACTTACCCGGTTCTGGACATTCTAAGCGGCCTGGACCTGGGACCTTCTCGTATTGATATTGGTAAGCTGGCTGTTGGTTACCGAAGCGAAGGTGAAGGCCAGTCACTCAAAGAGTACGTTACTCAGAAAGTGGCATCGGTGACTAACGGCCACAAGCAGAAACTCGGTCCTGGTCAGGATGTTGTGCTTTACGGCTTTGGGCGTATTGGTCGTCTGATGGCCAGAATTCTCATTGAGCGTGCGGGCAGTGGTTCTGGTCTAAACCTCAGGGCCATTGTCGTAAGACCTGGTGGTGCAGAAAATGACCTTCAAAAACGTGCCAGCCTGCTTCGTCGTGACTCTGTCCATGGCTCATTTCAGGGCACAATCTCTGTAGATGAAGAGAATAAAGTTATTTATGCCAATGGCGTAGCTATACAGGTTATTTACTCCAACTCCCCGGATTCTATCGATTACACTCAGTATGGTATTCAAAATGCTGTCATTGTCGACAATACCGGTAAGTGGCGTGATAAAGAGGGTTTGGGGCTTCATTTGCAATCAAATGGCGTATCCAGAGTCTTGTTAACAGCTCCCGGGAAAGGGGATATCAAGAATATTGTTTATGGCGTTAACCATAAAGATATTCAGCAGGAAGATCAGATTCTATCGGCCGCCTCCTGTACTACCAACGCAATCACCCCGGTTCTTAAGGCAATTCATGATGAGTTTGGTGTTGAGCATGGTCATGTTGAGACTGTCCACTCTTATACCAACGACCAGAACCTGATTGATAATTACCACAAAGGTGAGCGTCGTGGACGCAGCGCAGCCCTGAATATGGTGATTACCGAAACGGGGGCTGCCAAAGCGGTTGCCAAGGCGCTACCTGAACTTGAGGGCAAGCTGACAGGGAATGCTATTCGGGTACCGACGCCAAATGTTTCTCTGGCAATCCTTAATCTCTCTCTGTCAAAGCCTACAACGGTTGAAGATCTCAATAACTATATTCGCGAGACTTCACTGTATTCCAACCTTCAGAAACAGGTGGATTACGTGACTTCAGTTGAAGCTGTCTCCAGTGATTTTGTTGGTAGCCGTCGGGCAGGTGTTGTGGATGGTCAGGCTACGATTGTTGACGGCCAGCGCTGTGTTCTTTATGTCTGGTATGACAATGAGTTTGGTTACAGTTGTCAGGTAAACCGGATTCTGCAGTTTATGTCGGGTGCGATGTACCCATCTGTCCCATAAAATTACCAGTCCCTTTAGCAATTCCTATTCTTTAAAAAAACTGGCTGATTAGTTGTCCTTCTAATCAGCTGGTTTACACTGCTTAACTTTTGAGTTGGCCAACCTGATCTCAACTTACATCTACCTACGTACTATTGACGCAAATTGACACTGATCAATAGCATGGATAGTTAGTACTCCTCTAAATTGTAACCATTCTCATTTGCGTATATATTCAGATGAGTTGAAAATTTGCCAGGCACCAACAATTTCATACTAAAGACCCTAAAAATAATAGGCTTTATTCCTGGCACAAGATGTAGATCCAAATTGTTTTGGTCGCTGTATGGGAGTGAATACCTGAAGAGCAGGTAAAGTGGCTTCTGAGATCGACCCCTGATGCCAGTGGAGAGCAGTAGATGAAGGTGACATTGGGTGAGCTGAAAACCGGTGAGTGCGGCCGGGTAGCGGCTTTTCTGGATGCAGGCAGTTCCTATCGGCGAAAACTGTTGGCTATGGGGTTGACCCCCGGAACCCGGTTCACGGTTTGTCGTGTTGCTCCCCTGGGGGATCCAATTCAATTGGAGGTTCGAGGTTTTCAATTAACTATTCGGCGGGATGAAGCTGCTGTCGTTGAGGTTTCCAGAGTATGAAAAAACATATTGTTGCAATCGTAGGAAACCCAAACTGCGGGAAGACCACTCTATTCAATGCATTAACCGGCGCTCGCCAGCGTGTTGGTAACTGGCCCGGTGTAACCGTTGAGAAGCGTAGTGGGTTTTATACCTTTGAAGATAACTCTGTAGAAGTGGTCGATCTTCCGGGTACATACTGCCTCGATGTTGTTGATAGTGATGTCTCTCTGGATGAAAAGGTTGCCCGTGACTATATCCTTAAACGTGAAGCCGACCTGATAATCAATATTCTTGATGCCTCCAATATTGAAAGAAACCTTTACCTGACGACTCAGCTACTGGATATGGGAGCCCCGGTGATCGTCATACTCAATATGATGGACGTTGCCAGAGAAAAGGGCATGGACATTGATGTTGACAAGCTTTCTGAGGAACTGGGTTGTCCGGTATTGCCTCTGGTAGCCAGTAAATCAGGAAGCATCAAGGGCTTTTTGAGGGATGTTAATGTTTTTTTGAATGAGGGGGTTTCCATTGCTCCAGCATTGAATCTGGGTGATCAGCTGGAACAGGCGGTTACCATTATTGAGTCGGCCCTTAAGGAGTCAACTGCTCTGGACAACCCCCTGTCTCAGCGCTGGTATGCCCTTAAATTGCTGGAAGGTGACAACGTTCCTCTGCCAGAACTGACCTGGCAGGTGGTTAATACAGCAACACAGCAGCGGCATATAATTGAAGCTGCTCTGGAAGAAGATCTGGATATTATACTGGCCAGTCGCCGGTATGATGTAGTTGGTCATGTGATGGAATCTGTCATTCGTGAGCGAGGTTTAGCGAGTCATCACCTTACCGAATCCATTGATCGTGTGGTATTGAACCGGGTTCTTGGCTTCCCCATTTTTTTGGGGGTCATGTACCTGATGTTTATGTTCACGATCAACTTTGGCAGTGCCTTTATCGACTTTTTCGATATCTTTACAGGTACGCTGCTGGTAGATGGTGTTGGGCATTGGTTGAGTTCCATTGGTGCGCCTGCCTGGGTTGTTACGTTACTGGCAGATGGGGTTGGTGGCGGTATTCAGACGGTTTCTACGTTTATTCCCGTCATTGCCTTTCTGTTCCTGTTTCTTTCTATTTTGGAAGACTCGGGTTATATGGCCCGTGCAGCTTTTGTCGTCGATCGACTGATGCGCTTTCTGGGGCTGCCGGGGAAAGCGTTTGTGCCCATGCTGGTGGGGTTTGGTTGTAATGTGCCGGCCATTATGGCAGCAAGAACGCTGGATAATGAGAAAGATCGACTGTTAACTATTTCCATGGCGCCCTTCATGTCCTGTGGTGCCCGCTTACCGGTTTATGCACTGTTTGCCGCCGCCTTTTTCCCAGAGTCAGGTCAGAATGTGGTATTTGTTCTGTATCTGGTAGGTATTCTGGCCGCTATTTTTACCGGACTGATACTGAAGCAAAGCATTTTAAGCGGCGACAGTTCGCCATTTATTATGGAGTTGCCTAATTATCACATGCCATCTGTGATGCAAGTGATATTACGTACATGGGATCGCCTGAAATCTTTTATCTTACGTGCCGGTAAGGCGATCGTTATGGTCGTTGTCGTACTGAATACCTTGAATGCGATTGGTACTGATGGCTCATTTGGTCATCAGAATACTCAAAACTCGATGCTCAGCAAGATCGGCCAAACCATTACTCCTGCATTTGCACCTATGGGTATGACCGAGGAAAACTGGCCAGCAGCAGTTGGGCTCTTTACCGGCATTCTGGCAAAAGAGGCTGTAGTTGGTACTCTGGACTCGATGTATGGTGCCATCGCTGCTTCTGAAAATTCGCACGTTGAGACTGAAGATTCTTTTGATCTGTTGGCTGGTTTAAAAGAGGCAGTTGCTACTATTCCTGCAAACTTGAGTGGCTTGGGTGGTGCGCTTACTGACCCTCTGGGTGTTCAGGTTGGAGATCTTACAGATCTGGATGCTGTTGCTGAAGAACAGGCAGTCACTGTCAGTACGTTTTCCGTTATGGCTGGCCTGTTCCCAAGTAACGCAGCTGTTATTGCCTACTTACTGATGATCCTTCTGTATACACCTTGTGTAGCGGCGCTTGGGGCTATTTATCGTGAAACCAGTTTAGGCTGGACCCTGTTCATTGCGGGTTGGACATTCTTTCTTGGATATGCAGTTGCAACGATTTACTATCAATTGTCACTTCTGTCTGTTCAACCGGGTGAAACTTTGGTATGGGTTGTCTCTGTAACCCTGATGATGTTTATCGTGGTTAGCATGATGAAACGAATGGGGGCAACGGTTCTTCAGGGCAGAATGGACGTAAGTACACAATGATTTAGTGGAAGGAGATTGTGTGTGGCCAGGGGAAGATTCTCTAGCCTTTGGCCTGAGCCTTAAATTGGATATGACTGGAGCTGACTATGCTGATCAAAATTCGGGATTATTTGAAACAGCAGAAAATCTGTTCTCTGGCAGATCTCAGTGTGAAATTCAATACAACCCCTGAAGCCATGAGAGGGATGCTCTCTCACTGGTTAAGGAAAGGGCAATTAAGTTGTGAGCAGCCAGGTTGTTTTGTAGCGTGTAAAAAGGGATGTGTTTCCTGTGACCCTGCGGAGCTGGAAATATATCGCTGGCAGGGCAAGTCACAACTTATTCCATTATGTGCTGCAGGTTGATTTTTAAAAATACTAGCCCCATTTCCGCTGGAGACGGGGTTATACATTCTACCGTTCAATCTCCTTACTCTGATTCTTGCAAAACCGTTCAGCTTCAGGTGTGTTTACAATTAACCATGTTGCCAACTGGTCTCATGGTTAATTGAGAGCGCCTCACAGCCTATTCCACTGCATTTAACTTGGCTGACTTGACTTCAGGCGTTGTTCAATATTGTCTGCGCAAATGATCCTATCTGGAACTTTTAAAACATACGTTGGATATTATTAAGTAATTAGCAGTTCTTGATTGACGAAGTTGTTGTCAATAGGTTGATATTCAGGATGAATCTAAGTTTTTTGTTACTTTCTCAGAAAGTATGTTGCTGTAGGAGACAAGAATTATGGATACGCAAAACACATTGACTTCAGTTCATCAGTTTAATCAGGTGAATCAAGTTTCAAAGCCTGCCATTAAGGATACTGGAAGTGTATTTGGGTTAATCGTTAAAGAAAAATAAGGCCTCCGCCTTCTTGCAGGAGAAGAAGAAGACAAAAATTCTATTCTTTTTAAGGAAGAAGGTGATAGTGACTTTATTGCGGTTTTGAGCAGAAGCGAGCTTATGGAGTGGAGAAACCAAAACACTCAGGGTTATACTGAATTATACAGTACAAGGCCTGTTGATGCCTCTGAAGAAGGTGTCTTAACACGAGGTTGGGCCATAATATCTGGCGCTTTATTGACACACTTTGTTGGTAGTGCTGATGATGCAGGTACAGAAATGAAGGACTCAACTATAGCTGATTAATTTTTAGAGTTGATAGTTTGAGCTTAAACTAACTTGTAGAAGTTCAGACCTGACCTGACAGTTACCGATTTTCAAGAGGGTGTCTGTCAGGTCAAATTCAGGCTATGAACTTTTCCTTCCAGATCTCTTTCCC
>OODV01000049.1 GCA_900299555.1 uncultured Endozoicomonas sp. | reverse complement strand
TCAGTCCTTTGACAACAGGTTTCAGGAAAATATCAATTGGTGTGGTGAAAGACAGATCTAGTGTAAAACTACGACAATACCAAAACCCCGTGAGTTCAAAGGTAGCAGTTTTTTTCTCACTTAACTCATGCTAAAAAATGAGCTCATAAAAATAATAATCAGGCCAAACCCATGAACCCGATCGTTTACGCCATACCGATCTTTCTTATAATGATTTTTATCGAAATCATCGTTACCGTTATTCGCAAGAAAGATTACTATCGAGTTAGTGATGCCATAAACAGCCTGAGTACCGGGATGCTTAATGTCACCACCGGTGTAATTTTCAAACTGGGCATCTACACCCTTATCTATAATCACGCGGCTCTCTTTTCATTGGATGGTAACGCTCTGTGGGTATGGGCTCTAGGATTTGTATTGCAGGACTTCTTCTATTACTGGAACCACCGAAAAGGCCATGAGATCAATCTTCTCTGGGCCGCCCACTCAGTGCATCACCAGAGTGAGGAATATAATCTGACAACCGCTTTGCGCCAGACCAGTACAGGCTTTCTTTTCTCCTGGGTTTTCTACGTTCCCATGGCGATTCTTGGCATCCCTCCTCATATTTTTCTAACGGTAAGCCTGATTAATCTGCTTTATCAATACTGGGTACATACCCGCCATATTCCAAAGCTGGGATGGTTTGAGCTACTGTTTGTTACCTCTTCAAATCACCGTGTTCACCATGCAAAAAACCGTAAGTATCTTTATAAAAATTATGGTGGAGTATTTATTATCTGGGATCATCTGTTTGGTACATTTATTGAAGAGGATGAAAGCTATAAGGCCATTCGTTACGGCACCATAAAACCGCTGAGAAGCTGGAACCCTGTCTGGGTAAACCTTCATCTTTATACAGATGATGTTCAGGGATGCTATAAAAACGAAAAGCTGGAAAGACAAATTCACTCTCTGGTTCAGACGCACGGGCTATCGACTTGCGGATGTCTCTTCACCGATGAAGATGCCGGATATTCATGCCTATGAGAACTATAACCCGAAAGCCAGCAAGGGCCTGAAAGTCTATTCATTGATCCAATTTGCCATTCTTGTAATGGCAACCACCGTATTTATGGTCATCAGTCACAACACGCCTTACGGCTTTAATGTACTCTGGACGATTGTTCTTGCACTAAACCTGATCGGTATTGGCTGGTTACTGGAAAAGTTCACTGGTTTAATCGTTATTAAAGCCATACGCTTTGTGCTTTCTGGTGCAACCATCTTTGTATCCAATGGAATATGGATCGACTTGATGCCAGACTGGACCTGGCAGTTTATTATTACCAGCGGAACCGTGTCACTGCTTGTTCTTCAGACCAGCGGTATCGCCAAACCTGTTAGCTATCGAGAAGGCAATTCAGCCAGAGCAGCTGGCTTATAACTGATGATTTTGACCATAAAGGCGATATGCTTCCAGAGCCGATGCTTCATCCACCAGCATCTTCTCAAATTGCTTCAGCTCACCTGCCAGAGGAGATGAAGCTTTAGGAGCCTGAAGCTCAATTTTCAGCTCATTTTCATAAATAATCGATAACTTCAGATCATGAATGGCCGCAACATAAGCCTCATCAGCTTGCATGAAGTCTCTAGTAGCTTCTGCAGCAACACAATCTTTCAGGCAATCAACAACCCGTGCGCGATCGGCTGTAACCTTTGACTGCCCACGGCCCTCCAGAAGATCCAGCCAGAGTTGTGACTGCTCGCAATCCAGCTGCAGCTTTCGCAACTCCCGATCATTTGCCCCTTCTGCTTTACTTTCTCCCAAGCGCTGCCATGCAGCCTGATTCTTCTGTTGAACCAGCGCAATCATCGTTCCAATTTTTTTCTGCTTATGAATGGGTTTAAGACGTGCAATCATCTTGTAGACGGAAACTGGCAGGAAATTCTTAATTCTCGTTCGCAGGCTTTTGCTGTTGATTTTCAGGCTTTCGTGGGAAGAAGCCTCAGCCAGTATAACACTTCGATTTTTAAGGATTTTTCTCAATTCTTTAAAGAGTTTTCTGTCTTCGCTGATGGTAGCCGTTTCTGACTGCGGACTAATTTTTATACTGCCACCACCAGAAGGGTCTGGGTCGCTCATTCAACATCCGTATGTTTACTATGACCTTTTAAGAATAGTCAATGCCGCATCCATGCGTGATATTTTTCAACAAGCGATAATAGCCCTTGAGGTGCATGAGCCTTCTTCCACTCTCCAGCAGCGTACTTGTTGGCCTCGCTTAATGTTGGATAAATATGGATGGTCCCCAGGATTTTGTTCAGCCCCAAACCATGCTTTATAGCACTGATATACTCTGCAATCAACTCCCCTGCATGGTAACCCACGATGGTTACGCCCAGAATTTTATCCTTCCCGGGCACCGTCAGTACTTTTACAAAACCTCGTGCTTCTTCATCAGCTATAGCTCGATCCAAATCATCAATACCATATTTAGTGACTTCATAATCGAAACCCTGCTCCTGAGCTTCCTGTTCATTCAAGCCAACTCTCGCTACTTCCGGATCAGTAAATGTGCACCAGGGAATTACTGAGTAATCCACCTTGAACTTCTTGAAACGACCAAACAACGCATTCACAGCACAGAACCAAGCCTGATGGGCCGCAGTGTGGGTAAACTGGTAAGGTCCCGCCACATCACCACAGGCATAGATATTGGGGTAACGGGTCTGCATATAGTCGTTAACCTCAATGGTTCCCCGCTCGGTCAATTCAATTCCCAGTGCTTCAAGTCCAAGATTCGATGTATTAGCTTCTCGGCCGGTAGCAAAGAGGACGACATCAAAATCAATCTCTACTTTCTGACCTTTAAAGCCCGCTTCAAGAAACTGCCGCTCATTTCCGCTACCAGAGTCCTGCACTTTCTGAAAAGAGCGTACCTCGTGCTGCAGCCGGAGATCGACACCATCACTGATAAACTGATCCATCACCAGCTTAGAGACATCTTCATCTTCACGATGCAGTAGACGGGTCCCATGATCGACCTGAATCACCTGAATACCCAACCTGGTAAATGCCTGAGCCAGCTCGCAACCAATTGGGCCGCCGCCAATCACCAGCATCCTGTCCGGCTTCTTTCGCAGGCCCCAGATGGTATCGGATGTGTAATACTCTATTTTCTCAAGACCAGCCAGAGGCGGAACATAAGGGCGACCACCACTGGCAATGATAATATTCCTGGAAGTAACTCTCTCGCCAGCCACCTCAACTTCCCAGGGACTGATCAGTTGAGCGGAGCCACTAATACAGTTAACACCCAGACCGGAATATCGTTCAACAGAGTCGTGAGGCTCAACCTTGCGAATGACTGACTGAACTCTTTCCATTACTGTGGTGAAGTTAACCTGACCCGATACATCATCAAGACCAAATTCATTTGCCCGCTTCAGATAATGGGCCATTTTGGCAGAACGAATCAGTGCTTTACTGGGAACACAACCGGTATTCAGGCAATCTCCACCCATTTTGTGCTTTTCAATCAGTGAAACTCTGGCTTTTACTGCAGCCGCAATATAACTGCTCACTAAACCAGCAGAACCGGCCCCAATAATGGTGAGATTATTATCAAACTGTTTTGGTCTGTCATAGTGGGTATAAAGACGGCGGCGCCTGATCCATTCCATCGCTATTCTGGCAATCCATGGAAAAATCCCCAGAAGTACAAAAGAGGCAATTAATGAGGGTGTCAAAATACCCTTGAGAGAGAGTTCTTCCACCAACCCCAGCTGAACACCAGCGTTCACGTAAATAGCAGTGCCTGGCAACATGCCCAGCTGACTCACCCAGCTGAATGTTAAGACCCGCATGGAGGTCAGGCCCATCACCAGATTAATCACAAAGAAAGGCACGGCAGGAATCAGCCTTAGCGTAGCGAGATAAAAGGCCCCGTCCTTTTCCACCCCTTTATTGATGGTGTCCAGATAACTGGAGAATTTCTGTTCTACCCAGTCTCTCAAGAGTGTTCGTGAAAAAAGAAAAGCCAGCGTAGCCCCCAGTGTACTGGCAAAGGACGCAATCAACAGCCCCGGAACCAAACCAAAGATAGCTCCTGATACAACCGTCAAAACTGCAGCCCCGGGAAGCGATAAGCCGGTCACAGCAACGTAGACGGTAAAAAAAGTAGCGGCTGTCAGCAGTGGATCATTACGATACAGCCCTTGAAAGAAATCCCGGGTGAGATATTGCTGCCCATCCAGCGTGTAAAAAGCACCAATTGCTATCACCAGAGCTGCCAGTAACAACCACTTCTTCTTATTCATAATGCCTTCCAGTAGCCTGGGGCCTGTTGACGTTTCATTGCGTGCTCAGCGTAGCAGGGCGCTCCTATAACGAGTTGCAGCATTGCAGCAAGGCTGGTTGCCTTTCAAAATGCCACAAGGAAGTCATAGGGGCGCCCTGCTATGCCCTTCGGATTGCCCTTTTCTGAGCCACTGAGCCTCGTAACGAAATATCAACAGCCCCCCAATTCTGAGCGTATTCATAAGCTCTTTACCGTATAATGCCACCCGTATAGTCAAATTAGAAACCGGGGCTGTTTTTAACAACCCTAACGCCGGCTCAAAAGGATAAATAAGTATGATCCAGCGAACTTTTCCTGCTGCTCGCCCCAGGCGTATGCGCTACAACGACTTTTCACGCCGTTTGATGAGAGAGAGTCAACTTTCCATCGACAACCTCATTTACCCAATTTTCATTGTTGATGGTGACCAGCAGCGCCAGATGGTAGCCTCCATGCCAGGTATTGAGCGCCTGAGCATTGACCTGCTGCTTGAAGAGGCTGCCGAGCTGGTTGCGCTGGGTATTCCCGCCATCGCCCTGTTTCCGGTAACGCCAGCTGAAAAAAAATCAGAGCTTGCTGAAGAAGCCTGGAACCCGGAAGGCCTGGCGCAGAGAGCAGTTCGAGCACTGAAAAATCAGTTTCCGGAGCTTGGAGTCATTACGGATGTAGCCCTGGATCCATTTACATCTCATGGTCTAGATGGTCTGACCAATACAGATGGCTATGTGGTTAACGATGAGACTGTTGAAGCCCTGGTTCGTCAGGCACTATCTCATGCCGAGGCCGGTGCAGACATTGTTGCCCCATCGGACATGATGGATGGCCGTATTGGCGCTATTCGCCAGAGACTGGAAGAAGAAGGCTACATCAATACCCGTATTCTCGCCTATTCAGCAAAATACGCTTCCAGCTATTACGGGCCATTCCGCGATGCCGTTGACTCAGCGGGCAACCTTGGTAAAAGCAACAAATTCAGCTTCCAGATGGATTTTGCCAACAGTGATGAAGCGCTTCACGAAGTGGCTGCTGATCTGGCAGAAGGTGCTGATATGGTGATGGTTAAACCCGGCATGCCTTATCTGGATGTGGTGCGACGAGTTAAGGATGAATTCAAGGTTCCGGTTTTCGCCTATCAGGTCAGCGGTGAATACGCCATGCACAAGGCGGCAGCTGCCAATGGCTGGCTTGATGGTGATGCCGTGATGATGGAGTCCCTCATGTGCTTTCGCAGAGCCGGAGCCGATGCAATCCTGACTTACTTTGCCAAGGATGCCGCCAGGCTGATGAAAAATAGTTAAACGTTCATTCAGGGAGAATGATTATTCTTATTTCTGATAGAATTAAAGTAATAAAGCGACATTCTCCCTGCCTTCATCATTTTCACTCAGAGAGTTGCCTGCTTAACGGGTCATGAAAGTACCATGGCTCGAATGCCAGAATCCGGTCACCACAGCGCTTGCGTCGCTATATTTCGCCGAGAAAGAGGTCATATGGATAATCCCCAACAATCGGATGTTCAGGACACCCAGGGCCAACCACCTGAGCTTGCCGAGCCAATTGCCAGCAAGCCCTCAAAGGTCAGTGACTACCAGAATCCTGACTATTATATTAATCGTGAGCTCAGTCATCTGGCGTTTAATTTCCGGGTTTTACAGCAGGCATTAAACGAAGAGTACCCATTACTGGAGCGTTTCCGATTTCTACTGATCTTCAGTTCCAACCTGGATGAATATTTCGAGATTCGTGTCGCTGGCCTAATGCAGCAGATCGATTTCTCTCGTGAGCAGGTGGGTCTGGACGGCATGGGCCCACAGCAGGTCCTGAAAGAGATCAGTCAGAAGGCCAAAGAATATGTTGAACTTCAGTATCAGATATTGAATGAAAGCCTGTTACCCTCACTCAGAAAAGAGGGTATTCGCTTTCTGCGCCGCAATGAACTGAGTGAAAAGCAACAGACATGGATCAAGCGTTTCTTTTATCATGAAGTCATGCCGATCATCAGCCCTATTGGGCTGGATCCGGCACACCCTTTCCCAAGACTGGCGAACAAGCTGCTTTGCTTTATTGTTTCTTTAGAAGGAAAGGATGCTTTTGGCCGTGATACCGGTATGGCCATCATCCCTGCACCACGATCCTTACCGCGTATCGTCAAGTTGCCGGAAGATATTTGTGATGGTCGGGATAATGATTATGTCTTTCTGTCATCTATAATCCATCGCCATGTCAGTGACCTGTTCCCGGGCATGGACATTAAGGGTTGCTATCAGTTTCGACTGACTCGTAACAGTGACCTGGATCTTGAAGATGAAGTAGAAGATCTGGCTAAAGCGCTGCAAGGGGAATTACTATCCCGTCGTTATGGTAAAGCAGTGAGACTCGAAGTTGCCGACAACTGCCCACAACCTCTAGTTGATTTCCTGCTCAATGAGTTTGGCCTGAAGAATGAAGATGTTTATCAGGTCAGTGGCCCGGTAAACCTGACTCGCATGATGTCCATCTGCGATACCAATGACAAACCGGATCTGGTGTTTCCACCCTTTACTCCAGGATACCCAAAAGGCCTGCACAGTAAACGCAAACACAGTAACAACGTTCTCGATCTTGTCGCTAAACAGGACATTCTTCTTCATCACCCATTCGAATCATTTACTCCGGTGGTGGACATGCTTCGTCAGGCGGCAAAAGATCCTGATGTACTGGCCATTCGCCAAACACTTTATCGAACCGGTGCCCGCTCAGAAATGGTGGATGCCCTGGTTGAAGCAGCACGACAGGGTAAAGAGGTTACCGTTGTCGTCGAAATTCGTGCCCGGTTTGATGAAGAAGAAAACCTGGCACTGGCCCGTCGCCTGCAGGAAGCTGGAGCCGTCGTTGTATACGGTGTAGTAGGTTACAAGACCCATGCCAAGATGATGCTAATTGTCCGCCGGGAAGGGCGACAAATCCAACGCTATGCGCATCTTGGAACGGGTAATTATCATGCTGGAAACGCACGCCTTTACACCGACTACAGCCTGCTGACCTGTGACAAGGTACTAACAAATGACGTCCACAAAATTTTTCAGCAGTTGACGGGAATGGGGCGCGCAGTTCGGGTTCGCAAGTTGTTCCATGCTCCCTTTACGCTAAAGAAGGGACTGATTGATTTGATCAATCAGGAAACCAGCAATGCTAAAGAGGGTAAACCGTCTCGGATCATTATCAAAATTAACTCACTCACTGAGTCCCATATTATTAAAGCGCTGTTCAAAGCGTCTCAGGCTGGTGTTGAAATTGATCTGATTGTTCGCGGTATTTGCTGCCTGAGACCAGGCATTGAAGGGCTCTCAGAAAATATCCGGATTCGTTCTATTGTTGGACGCTTTTTAGAACATACTCGCATTTACTATTTCGAAAATGGCGATGAAGATTCTCTCGTGTACTGCTCCAGTGCTGATGCCATGATTCGGAATCTGGATATGCGGATTGAAACCTGTTTCCCTATAGAAGATCAGAAACTTGCAGCTCGAGTGAAAAAGGAATTGGAGTACTATCTGACCGATAACACTCGCAGCTGGCAACTGCAAAGCGATGGTGATTACGAAAAGAATAAGCCGGTTCGAGGGCAGCGTAGACGTAATGCCCAGGAACGATTACTGGATACCCTGGCAGTCATCGTTAATAAGCCATCAACCGAGTAATGCTCTCCGGTGTTTAAGGCAGGGCATTCTCTGACGGATCTCTGCCAGCTCATCTAAATCCAGCTCGGCCATTATTACCGAAGCACCTTCTGCAGGAGCTTCGGCAAGAATCTTCCCCCAGGGTGAAATAATCATACTGTGTCCATAAGTTTCTCTGCCATCAGGATGGATACCGGCCTGATTAGCGGCCAATACAAAACACTGATTTTCAATAGCTCTTGCTCGCAGCAGTAATTCCCAGTGTGCTTCACCGGTGACTTTGGTAAATGCAGAAGGTACCGTTAGTATTGTTGCTCCCTGATTCACCAAATCACGGTATAACTCAGGAAAGCGGAGGTCATAACAAATCGACAGTCCAACCTTGGCATCACCAATATCCACTAACTCGGGTTTAGTGCCTGGAATAAAATCATTGGACTCTCTGTACAGCCCTTTACTATCAGATACTTCTACATCAAAAAGGTGCAACTTGTTATAACAGGCAACTTCCTTACCCTCAGGGCTATATACAAGGCAGGAAGAGTGACTACGCCCATCATTCGGCTCGGAGACTGGCAAGGCACCACCAATAAGCCAGCACCTGAATGCTTTTGCTGTCGAAGCCATCCAGCTCATCACCTCTTTTGATTTTAAAGCCAGAGATGACTGTGAACTTCCCAGCATGGCAAAACACTCGGGCAACACAACAATGTTAATATTTTCTTGTTGACATCCCCTCAATTGGCGCTCAATTTCAGCCAGATTCTCAGACACATCAAGCCCTGAACAAAGCTGGATGACTGCTGCTTTCAGACTACCCATTATTATTTTTCCCCATGCTTTTTGGCTGAATGGATGTTAGTTTGTTCCTCGTAGGATTCCATAAAAGCTACAAGAATATAAACAATATGTGCCTGATTGTTTTTTCCTGGCAGCCAGACAGCCAGTACCCTTTTATCCTTACTGCCAATCGTGACGAGTTTTATCGGCGTCCAACGCAGACTGCCGGCTTCTGGAAAGACTCGCCCGATGTATTTGGAGGCCGGGATCTTGAGGCTGGCGGTAGCTGGATGGCCATCAACAAAAACAGTCGTTTTGCCGCTGTCACGAACTATCGGGAAGTAGCGATTCCTTCAGGCCTGTGCTCCAGGGGAGAACTGGTATATAACTTTGTCACAGGTTCCCAACCCGCTGCTGATTATTTATCTGCTCTTCAGCAACAGGCTGACCAGTGGGCAGGATTTAACCTGCTGGTTATGGACACCACAGGCCTTTATTACTTTAGCAATCGTGCAAAGGATATGCCTATATCACCCTTACTACCCGGAATATACGGTTTGAGCAATCATCTGCTGGATACCCCATGGCCCAAGTTGTTGAGGGCACGCAGCAGTTTTACTGAAACAGTCTCTCAATCATCACCACCAGATAGCAACCAGCTCATTGAGCTAATGCAAGACAGCCACCAGCCACCACCAGAACAATTACCGGATACCGGTGTCAGTAAAGATGTGGAGAAACTGCTTTCCAGCTGCTTTATTGCCAGTGAAGATTACGGTACCCGAAATACCAGTGTATTGATGATGGATAACCGAAATCAACTTCAGTGGATTGAACAGGGCTACCTGCCTGAAGGCGCTGTGGGTAAGCGTCAATTGTTCAAGATCAAACTTCGGCAGGATCAGCTAAGCTAGGGAAGTGTCCAAATAGCAGTTTCTATAAACTGTCCTGGTTGAACTGAGGCTCCCCCATGCTTACTCGCATTTGCTATGTACTGCTTTTATCATTTGCACTGCCAACCTGTATTCTGGCAGCAGACCATTGGGTAGAAGTAGGCTCAGCTAAAGCGAGAGTCAGTGATAGAGACTTAACGATCTACCCAAAAACTGAAGAGCCATTCAGTAAACTCCGTTTTCATATATCCCATGGTAGCGCCACTCTTCATCAGGCCAGGGTTTATCTAGTCAAAGGCGATGTGTTTCATGTAAATCTGCAAAAAAGTATTAAGGGCAGAAATAACGGTGATAAGGGACAAGATTACTCACAGATAATACCTCTGATTACTTCTCAACAGAGTCCCATAAAAAAAGTTAAGGTATTTTATAAATTCAAGCAGCAACAAACCCCATCACAGCAGGTCAGTGTCGAGTTGCTTGGAGTTCCAGCTGAACATAATTAAGTTTTGAAAAGCAACCAGCATTTGCCTTAATGCGCAGCGCAGCACTCAACAAAATATCAACAGCCGCTAAAAACGCCGACTCTTGATACCCAGAACTTTTCCCATTCCTTCTTTACACAAGGCAAGCTCCAGAGAGCTTCGAATAACCTGAGCATTGTCGTGTTTCATTAAATCCGACAATATTTTTTTTGCGCGCTCCATACCTATTCGCCGTAAAGCCCATTTTACTTTTAGAAGGTTAACTGCACTCATGGACAGCATGTCAAAACCCATCGCCATTAAAAGGACGGCTGCCGCTGGATCACCGGCCATTTCACCACAGATGCCAACCGTCTTTCCTTCCTGATGAGCATCGTCAACCACCTTTTGCAATGCATGCAAAACCGCTGGATGAAATGAGTGATAGAGGTCAGAAACCCTGGGATTATTACGATCTACGGCCAGCAGATACTGAATCAGATCATTAGAACCAATGGATAGAAAATCAACACGCTGAGCCAGATCTTTAACCATGTAAACAGCTGCGGGCACCTCCACCATCACACCCACCGGAGGCATAGACACCGGCAAACCTTCTGCAAGGACTTCTGCATGAGCCCGGTGGATCAGATGCTGAGCTTCTTCTACCTCAAAGATACTGGAAATCATGGGCAACATAATCCGTAGATTATCCAGCCCAACACTGGCTTTCAGCATGGCCCGCACCTGTACCAGAAAGATTTCCGGGTGATCCAGAGTTACCCGAATACCTCGCCAGCCAAGGAACGGGTTATCTTCTTTTATTGGAAAATAGCTGAGGGATTTATCACCACCAATATCCAGCGTTCTCATGGTTACCGGCCTTGGAGCAAAGGCCTCAAGCTGATAGCGGTAGATTTTTTCCTGTTCAGACTCACTGGGAAAACGATCCCGAACCATAAAAGGAACTTCTGTACGGTAAAGCCCAACACCTTCAGCCCCCCTGTCGAGAGAACGAATGGTATCGGTCATTAATCCTGTATTAACCCATAAAGGAATTCGATAGTTATCGGGAGTCTCACAGGGTAGGTCCCTGATAGCTTCCAGCCCCTTACTGAACTGGTTCTCTTCTTCAAGTACCTCGGTGTAATAATCCAGCAATTCCTGAGCAGGCGATGAATACACAAGCCCAAGATTGCCATCCACAATCAACTTTTTGCCTGAAAGCTTGTGGAATGGAAGATCAACGACCCCCATCACGGTGGGGACACCCAAGGCACGGGCAAGAATGGCAACATGAGAGTTACTGGATCCTTGAATGGAAACCAGCCCGGCCAGTGATTCTTTGGGAACCTCCCCCAACATAACCGGAGACAACTCCTCACTGATCAGAATAGTATTCTCAGGGTACTCTATCCGGGCATGATCTCCTTGCTGAAGGTGGGAAAGTACCCGTCGACCAAGATCCCTGACATCTGCAGCCCGCTCCCTGAGGTAATGGTCATCCATCATCTCAAAGTTGCGTATATGTTCTTCGATAACCTGTCTCAGAGCACCCTGAGCCCACGATCCACCACGAATCCGGTCTCGAATTTCCTGACCCAGAGCATGGTCATCCAACATTCTCAGATAGACATCAAACAAGGCCTGCTCTTCTGCCGGCAAGCGATCGGATAATCGCTCAGCAGTGTCTCTCATCTCCTCACGCACTGCCGCCAGTGCACTGTCCAATAGCTTGAGCTCTATTTCAACATCTTTACAGACTTGATCAGGAACAGCACCAAGATCTGCGGGAGGAGAAATGACCACGGCATCCCCAATAGCAACACCGGTTGCCCCCGCACTGCCCTGGAACCGGGCAATTCTGGCTTTTCTGGTCGGAGTCGCAACGCTATTGATCGAACCGGTTGCCTGAGCATGAGCAATGACCCCAGCCAGTTGAGCAGACATGGTTACCAGAAAAGCTTCTTCATGCTCATCAAAGCGTCGCTGCTCGACCTGTTGAACAATAAGAACCCCTAACGTGTTCCGGTGATGGATAATGGGAACACCCAGAAAAGAGGTAAAACGCTCTTCGCCGGTTTCACGGATGTAATGAAATTTGGGGTGAGATGCGGCATCTTCAAGATTGATAGGCTCCTCACGAAGCCCAACCTGACCTACCAGACCTTCCGAATGTGAAAGAGTAACCTGACCAACAGCGGAGGGGTTCAGACCTTCCGAAGCCATGAGCGTATAGGAAGCACTCTCGGTATCGTAAAGATAGACTGAGCACACCTCGGTTTTCATGGCGCCACGAACCCGCTGCACAATAATCTGCAGTGCCGTCTGAAGATCGGAGGCAGAACTGACTTCCTGTACGATATTGCGCAGGGTGTTTAGCATGTCTATTACATACCCAGTCTGATATTACTTGCTCCAACTACTTTAACAGTACAATAACAATCCATGGCAAATTATATTGTCTTGTAATGCTCGCCCTTAATATTAAGCAGCCCGGACATCCGAATGCATACAGCAAGGTGCTGATAGCGGAAAACAGCATCTCCCCAAGCTATCCGTCATTTGCCTGCAACTTCCCAATTCTAGGTACGAGCTCTTTTAAAGCCCTGCGATACACTTCCCGTTTAAACGAGACCACTTGGCCAAGAGGGTACCAATAACTCACCCAACGCCAACCATCAAACTCCGGTGACCCCGTATGGTCAACCCGGATACGGTCATCATTGCTCAGCAGCTGCAGCAAAAACCATTTCTGTTTCTGCCCAATACACAGAGGTTGCTGATCCCTGCGGACTAACCGTCTGGGGAGGCGATAACGCAGCCAGCCCCGAGTACAGCCAAGGATTTCAACATCTTTAGGATGAAGACCAATCTCTTCATACAGTTCTCTGTACATCGCATCTTCCGGCGTTTCCCCGTCATTAATTCCACCCTGGGGAAATTGCCAGGCATCCTGCCTGATTCGCCGTGCCCACAATACCTGACCGTGATGATTCGCCAGGATAATGCCTACATTTGGCCTGAATCCATCGATGTCAATCACGTAATGGCTACCTTAGGAGTCACCATGCAGCAATGTGAGTTACTCCAGCAACCCAGAATATAACCATAGCCCCTAACCAAAGCAGACCATGAAATTTATTCTTCAAAGTACAACAGGAGTAAACACAATCACTTTCGGTGACCACTTAAACTATTTCTTGTCATGCATTGTTTCATAAACTGACAGGGCACAGCAAACAGGCTTTTCTTTAAAATGCCACTGCTTCATAAACAAAACAGGGCAACTCACTAAAATGTCGGAAAATCTGTAATTTAATCGTCTCCATACTGGCGCAAGCTATTGCAATAGCACAGAATAATCTGCCGATTAGCCTGCAGGCTTATGTCTACAGAGCCAAACAGCGATGAGCCGGAAATGTGGCCTTACCTCAAACCATGACAATGGGTAAGCGCTCGATTGGCAATATTTTCATAAGAAACAACCTTTATAAGGATACCCATGGCCCTCGCAATATTTGATCTGGACAATACTCTCATTGCTGGTGACAGTGATGCCCTTTGGGGAGAGTTTATGGCCGCAAATGGTCTGGTAGATACTGAGATATTCAGGGAGGGGAACAACCGCTTCTACGAACAATACAAACAGGGAGTGATGGACATATGGGAATATCTGGATTTCTGCCTGAAGCCATTGACTCGATTCACGCTTGATGAGCTTGAAGCCTGGCATAAAAAATTCATGGAGCAGCAAATAACGCCAATCCTTTTAAGCAAAGGACGGGAGCAAGTCGAGAAACACCGACAGCTGGGTGATCACATTATGATCATCACTGCGACAAACCGCTTTGTGACCGCGCCTATTGCCCGCAGGTTTCAGGTTGATACCCTGATGGCCATTGATCTTGAAATTCAGGGCACGCACTATACCGGTAAAGTCATTGGTACGCCTACCTATCAGCAGGGCAAGGTAACGCGCCTGCAAGAATGGCTCAGCCAACACCCTGAGTACACAATGGAAGGCAGTTATTTCTACAGTGACTCAAAAAATGACCTGCCGCTGCTGAGAAAGGTCGATAATCCTGTAGCTGTAGACCCAGACCCAGATCTCAAAAAGCTCGCAAAAGAACATGGCTGGAAAATTGTAAGTTTCCGTTAATGACCATGCAATCACAAAGAGCATCAAGGAAGGCTTTATCTTTTCTTTGTGATCTCTGTGGTTAGTTCTTTAGAACCTGAGGCTTAATGCCCAATCACTGAAAAGTTAAACGGCTGAAAATCGCCTTGATATATTCAGTCTCTGGAATAGACGGATGCACAGGATGGTCAGGGCCCTGGTGGCCTTGATCCACAATCTGCAGATTTCGATCAATATGACGGCTGCCTGCTCTGAGCAAGTCAATCATATTATCCTTCTGCAGATGCATTGAGCAGGAGGCTGCCACCAGATAAGCATCCCGCTCCAGCAAACGCATTGCCAGCTCATTGATTCGTCGATATGCCTGTTCACCAACCTTGATGTCTTTGCGCTTTTTTATGAATGCCGGTGGGTCAACAATCACAACATCAAATCGTTCTTCTGACTCTTTTAATGCCTTGAGAGCTTCAAAAGCATCGCCTTCAAGGGTATCTACTTTATGCTGCACTTTATTCAATTCAGCATTTGCATGTACATTTTCCAGAGCCAGGGAAGACGCATCAATACAGATCACTTTATCCGCACCAAAAGCTGCGGCTTGAATACCCCATCCCCCTATGTAACTGAATACATCCAGCACCCGCTTACCTTTCACATAATTCCGAAGGCGGTCCCGGTTAAGTCGATGATCATAAAACCAGCCAGTCTTCTGCCCTTCCATAACAGGTGCCTGAAAACTCACACCATTTTCTTCCAGAACCACCACTTCAGGAACCACACCGGAAGCAACTTCAACATATTGTGAGAGGTCTTCCAGCTTGCGAGCATTACCGCTGTTTTTAAACAGAATCCCCTTGGGTTTCAGAACCTGATTCAGCGCTTCAACCACGTCATCCCGGACTCGTTCCATACCTGCTGTGGATATCTGAGCCACCAGCACATCATCAAACCGGTCTACCACCAACCCGGGAAGCCCATCACTGTCTCCATAAATCAACCGGTAAAAAGGTTTTTCAAACAACCTTTCCCGCATGCTGAGGGCTATCTTAATTCGATGAACCAGCAAAGATTTATCCAGTGGCTGCTCACTATCACGACTGACCAGACGGGCACAGATCAAACTATTCGGGTTGACATAAGCTGTACCCAGCGCCTTGCCAAATGAGTTTTCTACCAGTACCGGTTCTCCCACCTCAAAGCTCTTCAAAGGCGTGGTTTGAGTATCAACTTCGTTGCTGTAGATCCATAAATGCCCGGCTTTGAGGCGACGATCTGCCTTATTTTTCAGGCGCAATCTTTTTAAAAACATGTGATAACCTTTTTTGCTCAGAACATATATCAACAGAACCTATGAGCCCGAAACGTTCTTTGTTATAGCTCAGACTACGCTACAAAGAGGAAAAAACATTGCGGCCAGAGTACCAGTAAAGCCAGAGAGATAGCCCAAGCGTCAAAGCCAGGATAAGCCAGGACCCGAAGATCACACCCTGCCATCCCATCCATCGCCAGAAGATATCCAGATAAAAGCCACCGGTGCTAGCTCCCAGATAGTAGAAAACCAGATACAGAGAAGAGGCACTGGCTTTCGCTCTTTTAGCATTATGACTCACCCAGCTACTGGCATTGGAGTGAGCAACAAAGAATCCAAAGGCATTCACCAGAAAACCGGTAATGATCCAGTTAATAGATGACGTCAACATCAAGCCTGAGCCAAGAATCAGCAAACAGACGCCAAAAGCCATAATAGCAGGTTGCGACAACCACCCCGTCAGTCGTCCTGAGAAAGCAGCTCCCAAAGTGCCACTGAGATACGTTAAAAACAGCATACCCAGCCAGCTGGCTGAGAGATTATAGGGTTCCTGCGACAACAGAAATGTTGCATAGGTGTACTGATTGACAAAAATAAAGAAATTAAACCCACTGATCAGAAAAGCTGTCAGTAATAACGGATTCTTTAAATGACCTGATAAATCACTGAATACTTTCTTGAATCGCAGAGGGCTCGGCTGGAACTGCTTTGAATCAGGCAGCAGGTATACAAACACAATCAGACATACAATACTCAACAGGGCCATAAACAAAAAGGCGTCAGACCAGCCAAACCAGTCTCCCATAAATCCGCCAATCAACCGACCACCAATCCCTCCGAGAGAATTGCCACTAATATAGAAACCGACAGCCAGAGTCAGTGCTGGCGTGGCAAACTCATCGCCCATATAGGCAATGGCAATCGCGGGCAAACCACCCAGACAAAATCCCTGTATCGCTCGAAGAATAACAATATGCTGATAGTCACTGATTTGTGAAATCAGAAAAGTACAGAACACAGCGCCAGCCATACTGCACAACATAAGCCATTTACGCCCAATAGCATCCGATAGCGGCCCGTAGAACAACAGGGAAAGTCCGAGCATAAAAGTGGTAATGGTAAAACTAAGGCTGGCTTCCAACGCAGAAAGGTTGAAATTTTCAGCCAGCATTGGCAGTAGTGGCTGGCTGATATAAAGATTGGCAAACACCATAAATGAGCCAAGACAAAGAGCAAGTGTTGCACGCCAGAAACCTTGAGTCCGAGCTTCAATCATGACGGCAAGCCCAACAAAAAACAAAGGAAGCCGGCTTGCAATACCGCTGTGTGAGCACCTCATTCATTGCCATACTCACGCTCTACTTTTGAAATTCTGGTTTTAAATGATGAATACCATTTTTCATAACCCCCCTCGGGGCTTTCATATGTTCAGAGTTTTCTTTCCAGTTTTTTATTGACTCCAGATCTGACCAGTAAGAGACAGTAATACCAACAGCCTCTCTTGCCGCCTCAACACCAAGAGAACCGGGCTGATTTGCAGCAAGCTTCAATATACGATCAGCCATTTGCTGATAGCCATTGTCCCCGTCGGCTCTGAGTGAAGTGAAGATCACAGCATAAAAGGGTGGCTCTGGAGTTTCTGCTATGAGCGACATACCATCCCCTGCGTTTAGCGTCTTGTTATAGTGTGTGCAGTCTATGTAAAGAAAGCGACGACTTCCAAGTACAATCGCGTTATTTTTATCTTATTGCGTTTAATATCCCGAAGTGTGTCTAGATATCATTCAATATTACTTCAGGACATGTACGAATACTTTTGCCTCTTGCGGAACTTTAGTCTCTACTAAACCTATTCAAGAGCTGTAGAGATGTCTCATAACAACAACGAAGAACAGTTAAACGCCCTGCTCCAGTCATTGATGGATGGCACTGACGACCAATCAATGATGGACCTGCTTGAATCTGCCCATAAGGGTTTCACTCTTGGTGCCAATGACTTTGTCGATCAGGCAACAGGTAAACTATCTCCTGCCGATATAAAAAATAATCTGCGCGCCTATCCTTTGGCACAAATTCTGATCAGCATTGTCAAATACCATGAGCTGAATAAAAACACAGACATCGTTCGTAAAACGGTGTCGGCCTTACTGGATAGTCTCGAAAACAATATTCCTCCAGAGTCTTATGAATTGCAGTCAATGGAGACCACACTTCACTAACTTTTCATCGCTTTTCATCAAAAGCAGCGGCATGGGGTAACTGAATAATGATCGACCAGAGTGGGTTACAGGAAAAAGGTTATATCATCGTTCCTGATCTGGTACCTGAACAGTTACTCCAGCCCGCCATCAATGCCATTACTGACTTTCTGGATGTTAATCTGGATGACCCGACAACCTGGTATCAGAAAAACCTAGGAAGTAATGGCATTGTCCCTATTCACCACCATCAGGCCTTCTGGGATATTCGTCAATATGAGCCAGTGTACCGATTGTTTGCAGATCTTTTTAAGACGGAAGATCTCTGGATAAGGCTGGACCGGGCTTCATTCAAACCACCCTGGCGACCAGAGCACCCCGAGGAAAAAGACGATAGCCGGATTCATCTGGACAGCCATCCGGAAAAGGTATTCCTTCCCAGGTATCAGGGAATACTCTATTTGACGGACACTGAAGATAACCAGGGTGCTTTTTGCTGTGTCCCAAGTCTCTACCAGAGAGAACAAACAACACTGAACCGAAAGTCTTTACTGTTCACGGATGAAGAGCTGAAAGACCATGATATTGTTAATTTGGGAGGCAAAGCCGGCACCTTTATCCTGTGGGATTCTCGACTGCCCCACGCCAGTAGCCTGAATCACAATACCAAACCACGGCTTACACAATACATCTCCATGTTCCCAGCGGGCACCGAAGATAACCGGGAAGAGCGTATTCAGTTATGGCGTGAAAAAAAAGCACCTGAGCGCTGGCGAAACTTTCCTTATCAACAGGATCCGGAGCCGGGCGAACCAGCCCAATTGACGGAGATTGGCAAACAGTTACTTGGACTCTTTATCCGCTAATGGCTCTTTGTCGGCTGTTGGCTCTGAAGCTTCCTGAATAAGGCGCACGGTTGTTTCTATCAGCAAACTGACTGAACGCCAGAACTGGCTCTTTGCTTCTGGCGACTCAGGCTCACTCTCTTTAAGTAGCATTAAGCTCTCTTGAAGTACTGCCGGGCACACTGCCTGACGTAATGGTGCAGTTAACTCCGGATAGTTCTCCCGGTAAAAACGGGGCCAGTCAAAAAGAACGCCAGGATCAGCTTTACCGCGAAAGCCGGAAATATGCTCATGACCAATCACTCTCTGAGGATCCCTCAGATTAGGATAACGCTCTTTAAATCTGGCAACCACCTGATGCAGGGACTGATACTGAGCGTCAGTAAACGGGAATACATTGCCGTTGTAATTCACCAGCTCTATGCCAATGGAGCAATCATTTAACCCCTGAACACCTTCCCAATGGCTAACACCCGCATGCCAGCCTCTGCATGCCTGACCACTCAAACAGTCAACCAGCTCGTAAATCGCGCCATCCGTATCGATAACCAGATGTGAAGAGACACAGGACTCAGGATTCATAAAGATATCCAGAGTATCTTGCAGGTCTACCGCTGTATAATGAATTACCAGATAATCCACAGGAATTAACCAGTCATCCCAGTTGGCAGTTTTTATCCTGTTCACATTGAGAGTCATATGAGCTCAGCCAGATAGGTGTCGATCAACTTATCATTGTCTGATTCTCTACAGACTGCAAGCCGTCACGACTTAATGAATAGACATCATTGGAGGAGACACAATGGCCAAGGGGCTGTTAAAACATCAGGAGCGTCAGGATGCCTTAAGTCTCCTGGGCAAAGACCTGGCACGCCGGGCAAAATCAAAGTGTGAAATCTGTGAAGTGTCCGGAGTGCCACTGTCCATTTATGAAGCGGCACCGGTTCCCAGTGAACCAGACTACGACCACTGTCTTATGCTTTGCGAAACCTGCAAGACGCAACTGGAAAATCCAAAACGTTTGGAACCCAATCATTGGCGTTGCCTGACCAAAAGCATATGGAGCCAGTTACCAGTTGTGCAAGTAGTTTCTCTCAGACAGCTAAGGAAGCTATCGGAAAAGCAGGATTGGGCTATTGAGGCACTTGAACATGCCTATATTGAGCCTGAAATTGAGCAGTGGGCTGATTCCGGAGAATAATTTAGAAACCTACTGGATAGAAAATAAAAAGCTAGAACTCACGAGTCTTACCCATGTGTTCTAGCTCAAATAAAGAAAGCAATTGTACTTTCCATCTAATCCGATTTTTCAGAGAATCAATCTTCAAATCGAACAAACTCATATTCACAATAAGCAGGAACTAATTGCATCACTTCAACCAAGTCTTGCCAAGATCTCATTTGGCCTCCTTCCGCCAAATAATGTCTATATGATTCAAAAGGCTGTGCAATTCTATCATCTTGAATATCACACTCACCATTCGAACCAAGGCTCATATGGATATAGTGCCCACAACTTTCAGTTCCTCGATGTAAACCTGCTCCAGAAAGGCGCATGACCATTATTTTCTCTTTGTTATCCCGAACATCAATGACTGGTAGCCTCAATTCATTATTTTCAAATCGTGAACCATTCAGCAGAGCTTGACGCGCTAAATCACGGTATCCTTCCTGTCCATTAAGTGCAATTATTGTTCTCTTGAAAGAATCAGGATCTATTTTCATCATGCACTTTTCCCTCGTAGGGAGATTACGAACAGGCTCTAGACCAGCCGCAGGATGAAAATCACGAGGAGCCCATGGTACCATCCTTAGAGTATCTGCTTCCATTTCAGTAATACTGTGGAACCAGTCAATCATTCTAATATTTTGGGGACTCACTGTAATTGGCCTGAAACATGGCAATATATTCGTAACCTGACCGACATCACCTTCTTTCTTTTTATAGAACTTATCCTGACCAATGGTTGTTTCATAATAGATAACTCTTTCCATTGACTGTGAGTGATCATCATAAATGCCAAATAGCTCGCAAAGCTGGCTGACAAAGTCAGCACTATCTTGTTGCTGAATCTCCGGGATGGATGTGCAGTTAAACCAAGTGTTCATACCTCTAAGCTTTCCTGCCTGTCCACAAGTTAACAGTGCCTCAAGAAAATCACTTTGTATCCTTGTCAAAAGGGAAGGTTGCTGATGTCCATTAATAATATTTTGCCCTTGGGTCATTAATGCTTGGAAAGACTGCCTGAGTCGCTCCAAACCTTCATCAATCTGTGGCCTTAACTGCTGAATCCGATCAGGAGAAATCATTTTGAGCATTGTTTGAATACCGGTATTAAGCCAGCAAGTATTCCCCCAATTCATAAGTCCAGCGCCGTTCATCCCTTCTATTGGAGCCTGCATTAATAACCGCTTATATATAGGCAATGCTCCAGATGCACCATTTGTTATTATAACTCCCATTTCTTTTTCTGAAACGAGATTGTAGTTTAATAAAGTATGGAAGTCATGAGGATAAAGCTGAGTTGGTTCTATATGCTCAGGGTTATTTGCCTTTAGAGCCTCAAGTTGCTCTCTAGTCATTTCACCACGTGAAATACATTCAAGGTAAATGTCATAATTAGTGCCTTCTGCCATCACCCTTTTCATTTCAAGAAAACCAGCTAATAGTTTTCTAAATTTTTCCTCTCCAAGTTTCTCAATTATTTCTGGTTCTACACCATCGCAATAACTATTAAACTCTTGTTGACTTAACCTTATTTCAGCTGAACTGAAAACTCTTTGCTTGATTGCTATAGCCTGAGTTGACAGAGTATGAGTAAAAGGAGCACTTGTCATAGCTCCAGTCTGTATTAAAGAGTCACGATACTTCTGTCCCGACGCCAGCTCTTTTTGCTTTGTAAAATCTTTATAAATCTCTTGAGCTTTATATTTATGGCGATAGTCATTAGGATCTTTAAGTATTTCAACAGCTAAAGGATTCAAAAATCTTTCCTTGATAAGCTCAGGCAAATCTTCAACCGTTAAGGTAGTATAGTAACGCTGCAGTGCTTTAAATGCTTCCTCCTGTTCGTCGGTAATTTGCGGCAAAGAGGCCAGTTCATCAAAACTGCTAATGCTTAGCTGAGTATCATTAGAGCTTACTGGAACAAAGTTATCTTGATGTTCTGCCCTTAGAGTTGGCTGCAAGCTCCACATTGAGGCTTCATTAATAGCTTCTTGTTTATGATTGTTAATGAAGGCTCTGACCTGGTCTGCTACTTCTTTCTCATTCTGAATATATCTTAATATTTCTCCATCAGGCTCCATGCCAAGTCTGATCGCTTCAGAAATTTCTTCATTCTCCAATTCACGACCACAATACTCTTTGATCAGATTGAATTTTGAAAGATCAGTTTCCTTCAGGCCAGGTACTGGACTAAAAGTTAGTATTGAAGAATTGCTGCCAGAGGTGGCAACTGCTCTCTGCGCTTGATCAAATGGCTGAGGGCTAACTGTTGGCCAATTTAAATATGTAAAAGAGTTTTCAGGGAGTTCCCCTACTCCATCGATTTCAACATCATTCGATGCGGCCCTTAATAAATCCTGATAAAAGCTGGACAGCAAACCTGTGTGCTGAAATGGCCCAGCAGTAGTGACAGCACCATCAATGACTTCTCTGCCTTGAACAAAATCCCCAAAGTCTGTTGGTGCAACCGAATGCTGCTGCGTATCCAAAGAGGGTAATTGAGGGCTGCCTGTTTCAACAGTTTGATAGGCAATCAACACTTCACTCAAAGGAGCATTATCCCCACAAGCCGCTTCTTTAATAAGCTTTTCTGATAGAGGAATCTGACGAAAGTTTTGCTCAATTTCTGTCACCAAAGCTTCCGGAACCGCTCGCTCATTCGAAAAGGGGTTTATCATCCCTCGAAGGTGTTTCATAATCTGCTTAACTTGCTCCTTCGTAGCCGCATTACTATTCGGAGGCGTAAGACTCTCGGCAGGCCTTTGAAATGGCACTTGTGGTGATACTTTAGTAGAAGGGCCTGTCATCGGCTGCCCTGCCTGGAACCCAGAGTTTCTAACCGAGTGTTGAGAAGATGGATTAGCGGGCACAAGATATACAGCAGGTTCCATTCCTTGTTTTGAAGTACTGACCTCAGGAGTATTTACTGCATCTATACCTGTATCTATTCTAACAGGATGGCTTGATTTTTGGATAATGTACTCCATCTGAATTCTATCCGATGCATCCCTTGTTTCTTCTCTCCATGTGTCCCCGGCGTCTAGCTCAATAGTCGCCTTGTCCAAGCCCATTGAGTTAATGCTCTCTTTAATGCCTGAACATGTTGCCTCATCTATATTCGGGTCAAGAAACTTAAGGTTTCGAACTATTTTGGATATTTGCTCTTCAGTAGCATCCCCCAAATGTACAGAGTCAGGCTCAAGTATGGTCTGAGTTATAGGCTGGCTTAACGTACCTGTAGATATCGCTGGAACAACGTCTCTTCTCGCCGGGCTTACAGGTTTTGGACATGCTAAACCACTACCCAATACAGGCTGTGGATGCTTTGGCCTTGCTCCAGAAGACTCCGGCGCTTTCTGCACATTTAGGCCTTGTGCAAAAGTTGTAGTGACCGCAGCCTCAGCTTGAGTGTTGATTGGCCGGAAGAATGAGCCCTGTGGGAACAGTGGCGTTCCCTGCTTACAAAATGCCAGTGGACTCAAGCGTGATGCAGGTGAGTCTGCGACAGCAGCTTGGTGAGACTGGTGACTCTGCTCTCGAGTATCATTGGATGTTCTATTAGAGGAAATTACAGCAGCCATGACATGTCGAGAACCATGGGGCTCAGGAAGAAGGGGGCATAACTGGGCAGAGCTACCAGCTTCACCACTAGCAAGTGAGCATCCTGTACTTTTAGTCTTATTGGTATCAGTAGTCAGGGCAAAAGTGTCAGTAAATGCGGGTATCTTCGGAAAATCACCTTGTAAAGCTGGGGTAGCATTGTTCTTTGCTGCTGAATTTAGAGCTTGTCGTGGACGAGCAGACCGGGAAGAGTCCACAGGCTTCCAGTCATTGCTGGATCCCCCCGCTCTTCCCAAGTATTTGTCTCGCCTCATAGGAGTCGTCAGGTCACCGCCTTTTAGATCTAACCAAACATCATCCGGTTTAGAGGAATCTGGCGGTGAAACCATTGCGGATTCTCTCCTTGCAACTCCTGTAGCAGCTATAGTTTGCTCATGCTTGGTGACCAGCAGCTCAGACACCTTGCTGGATGAATTCTCACGTTTCAATAAATAACACTGTGTAGTTGTTTCCTTTAAAGCTTTCTTTTGAACTTCAGTCAGAGTCGCGATATCACCCATACCCTTCACAGTTTCCAGTGACACACTTTCTTCTTTCAAAGCTTTAATCAGAGCGTTTTTAACATGATCAGCACTAAATATATTTGCAAAATGTGGAAAACCCTTCTTATAGATATCATAAAAACGCGTCCAGCTAGCTTCATCTAAAGCAGGACGGGTTTCAGGTCTTTGCCTCATTTGAGGACGAGGCATCGATGGCTCTACTGAAAAGCGAGGTAAATGTTGTCTTGAGTTGTCGCTTGTTCGCGCCGTGATTCCCTGATGGGGTATTCTGGATTGCTCAGGCCTATTTGTTGTACAGGTATGGACGCCAAGCCTTGTTGCCTGACCAGATACTCCGGTAGCACCTTGATCATCACGGGCTCTATCACCTTCTTGACGAGTGGTTGGTTCTTTTCCATTTCCTCTTGGCACCATCAACCAACCATCCACCATTTCTGATAAATTCATGTCCATTCCTGTTTACTCCTTAATTCCAAGAAAATAACAATTATTTTAAAATAATGAACTCTTCACCAAACCTGTTGGGTTGATATGTTCAAAATATCTTTTATCAATGAATTCAAGTAACTGGCAGCCAGTAAATTTGGCTAGCATTTATTACATCTCCAGCTATTAATTACCACTAGACTTTCTAATTAACATCTTTAGACTCGGATCAATGCACGATAGTTCATATGAAATGAAAAACATGGAAACCATAATAAAAAAATTTCATCAATAAAAATTAATTCATTGAAAACAAAGGTTTTTTCTAGTTACCAATATAAAAAATATGCATTAAACCTAAATCCTGCAATCCCAATTTCAAAAGGTCAAATAGAGGAATGAAACATGG
>OODV01000252.1 GCA_900299555.1 uncultured Endozoicomonas sp. | reverse complement strand
CACTTCAAAATCATGGTATATCTGCTGACAGGTAAGCTGGACTTTACCAAGGTGAGCAAAGCCTGCTTACCCACATGAAATTAAAAAGAACCGATATTTTTAAATAAGGAAAAAATAGTGTGAATAAAAATACTAAGGCAGCTTGAAGTGTTACATCTTGATTTTTCTGTGATGCTGATAGTTTATGATTAACTCTCAACTCTGTACTATAGCTTTGTTGAATGGCTACCGGTTCCGCGTATATTTTTAATTTAGACTAGCAGCCCATACTTTACTCAACAAAAACTAGTCCGCTTGAAAAGGCACAGGATCTCCTTTACCAACCCTGAGAATTTCAGGAATATCATCCATCAGGTTCACGACCGTTGTAGGCTCCATCCCCCGGTATCCACCATCAATAATCAGATCAAGCTGAGGTTCAAGGGTCATTCGGATATCGTAAGGATCCATCATTGGAAATTCATCAGCAGGCAGGTGTAATGTGGAACTCATAATGGGGCAGCCCAGTTCATTAAGCAGAGATTGCACAATGGGGCATTCAGGTACTCTGATGCCAATTGTCTTTCTCTTAGGGTGCATCAGTCGCCGTGGTACCTCCCGGGAACCTTTCAGAACGAAAGTATAAGGGCCGGGTGTATGGTTTTTGATCATTCGATACTGAGTGTTATTGACATGGGCATAGGTCGCCAGTTCCGACAAATCCTTGCAGACCAGCGTGAAATTATGCTTTTCATCAAGCCTTCTGATTTGCCTTATTCTCTCGACCGCTTTTTTATCACCAATATGGCAACCCAGAGCATAGGCTGAATCAGTGGGATAAGCTATCACTCCACCTTCACGAATAATGTCAACGGCTTGCCGGATTAATCGCAACTGAGGGTTGTCTGGGTGAATCTGAAAAAACTGGCTCATGGCAATCGTCAGCATTAGGGTGATTCACTTTTTCTATGGCTTCGCCTTCCAGAGGTGTACGTGCTTTTTAGTACAGGAGGTTGTCGGCCATAGATCGAAGTGGTGAAGGTAAAAGCCTTCAGCGAAAGAGCACAGTGGTGATTGCGCGAAAGCGGTGGAGCATCATACCACTGTGATTGAAAGGAAAGAAGCGGTTTAAGGCTGGTAATAGAAGGGCTGGCATATTCATGGGCAAGTTAAGAATACCCCTAGCTCCAGACCTGCCAGACAGGTGTAATATTATCTGGTAGAGAGGGAGGCAGACGTCCCACATCAACCCACGGATAGTCAGGGTTGTGGAAATCACTCCCTTGAGATGCCATTAGGTTGAACTCACGACAGAATCGAGCCATTTGCTCAACCTGGCTGTGTGGATGGTTGGAACCCTGAACCTCCATGGCGTGACCGCCAGCCAGTTTGAAGTCCTTAATCAATGCCCTGAGCTTGGTGGCAGTCATTCGGTATTTACCTGGATGGGCGAGAACGGCCGTTCCACCTAGAGCCCTGATCCAGGCAACTCCCTGACTCATCTTTGGCCAAAAGGCTTTAAGGTTGCCAATTTTGCTATTGTCGAGATACTTACGAAACGCAGCATCCATATCCTGGCAAAATCCTTCGCTGATCAGCCATCGGGCAAAGTGTGGTCGTCCAACCTGAATGTCTTCAGGCTTTAGAGTAAAACCATAAGTACTGCTTTTTTGCTGATTGATGGCGCTCTCAAGCACTTGTTGGAATATTTCTTCTGCATTCCATTCAGGCAGCCGTCGGGCAAGACGCTCTGAAATATGGTGCGAGCGCTTTTTGCGGGCGTCTCCCTGGGCATTGACAATGCTTGCAAGGTCTTTGTGACCAAGGGGAAAGTTAAGGCCGACAATATGGATTTCGGCGCCAGACCAGGTGGTAGAGAGCTCAATGCCGGTGATCAGCTTGAGATCACCGGCAGGCATGTGTTCCTTAAGAAAGTGGTGAGCTGCCACCGTATCATGGTCAGTGATGGCGAGGGTTTCGACATTGCGTTCCTGCGCCCTGAGACAGAGTTCAACGGGATCAAGAGTTCCATCGGAAGCTGTGGTGTGGCTGTGTAAATCAATGGAAATCAAAATTGTCACTTACCCTGAAATTCAATTAGTTTATTATGTAGTTTGACTGTTATCTTTTGCAGGCTCAAACTGGCTAACTGTTCTTTGCTACAAAGTTTTCGGTGCCCATTTTGGGAGCTGGTGCCTGCTTATTCTACTCTTATCGGCCCTATATGAAGCAATTAATTGACTTTATTCCTCTAATTTTATTCTTTGTAGTCTATAAAATGGACCCAAGAGTGGTCAGCCTGGGCTCATCTGAGTATGAGCTTGGCGGCCCATTCAGTGCCACTCTGGTTTTGATGGTTGCTTCTATTGTTATTTATGGCAGCCTGTTTTTAAAAAACCGTCACCTTGAGAAAAGTCATGTAGTTACGCTGGCCGCAGTCGTCCTCTTTGGTGGTATGACGCTGGCTTTTCATGATGAAGCTTTTTTGAAGTGGAAGGCTCCTATTGTTAACTGGGTCTTTGCCGTTGCCTTTTTGGGAAGCCAGTTTATTGGTGAAAAAACGCTGCTTGAGCGAATGATGGGGCATGCGCTGACGTTACCGGATGATATCTGGCTGAAAATGAATATCAGCTGGGTCATATTTTTCATTTTTCTGGGGGCTGCCAACCTTTTTGTTGCTTTTACCTTCCACGATATGTGGGTAGATTTTAAAGTGTTTGGTAGCCTTATTCTGACCTTCCTGTTTGTTATTGGTCAGTTTCTAATCATTTCAAGGCATATTCAAACCGAGGAGAAGTAAATGCTCTACGCCATTATCAGTGAGGATGTTGATAATAGCCTGCCTCTGAGAATGAATGCTCGTCCAGCCCACCTGGATCGTTTGCAACAACTTAAAGATGACGGACGTCTGGTGCTGGCAGGCCCTTGTCCGGCCATTGATAGCAATGACCCAGGTGAAGCGGGGTTTACCGGGAGTATTGTGGTGGCCGAGTTTGCCAGCCTGACAGAAGCAAAAGCCTGGGCAGATGCTGACCCTTATATTGAAGCGGGTGTTTATCAACAGGTAACCGTCAAGCCGTTTAAAAAAGTTCTGCCGTGATTTGAGATTTTGATGCCTGTGAAAATGCATAAACAATTGCTAACTATTCTGCTCGGCCTTTTATGGATCGGCCATGCGGCTGCAGAAACACGATACATTACTGATATTACCTATGTTCCCATGCGTACCGGGCCTAGTAATGAGTATCGAATAGTTCACCGAGGCCTGAAAACCGGTACCGCTCTGGTCATGCTGGAAGAGAATTCCGGTAATGGGTTCAGTAAGGTGAAAAATGGTGATCAGGAAGGTTATGTTCCTACCCAATATCTTATGAAGAGCCCACCGGCATTTCGTCAGTTGCCTGCCGCACTGGATCGCACCAGAAAAGTCGAAGCTGAAAATAAAGAGCTTGGAAGACTGCTGATGGAGCGTGACAGCCAGCTGGAAGAGGTGACGTCACAACTGGGTAAGACGGAAGATAAATTGAATCGCCAGCAGGTAGAAATGAAGCGTCTTCACGATATTTCTGCAGAGCCTCTGGCTATAGACCGTAGAAACCAGCAACTGGTTGAAGAGAATGAACGACTCAAAAATCAGTTACAGGTCCTTCAGGCAGAGAACCGTCAGCTGGTCAGAGATACCAGTTTGCGATGGTATCTGTTTGGTGGTGGAACGATCTTGCTGGGCATTATTTTAGGTTTGTTTTTGCCTATGCTTAAGATTCGTAAAAAAGAGAGTGCCTGGGTTTAAGTTTGTCCGGCAGGCATATGCAGAGATTTGAATATCCCTGCATATGCCTCATAGTCCTGCATCAGTTTTCCTGGTGATTTCAGGTACTCATGAGTGATGAATATTGCATCTCTGGCTTCTTTTGCAGTATTTAGACCTGTTGCTATTACAAATGCTGAAATTATCTCAGCGAGTTGCTGGCCTGTTTTGGAGTCAAATTCAATGCTGAATAAAGGGTACATTGCGCACATACAGTTTGCTATACCTGAAGTGCCCGATAGGTAAGGCATGCCAGTACTTTTATTCTTTTGGTAAAGGTGAGGAGGAGAAATTGATTCGCATTCAGAGAAATACGTGCTCCGATTTTTTAAGGGGTTGAGGTTTTTGAGAAAACTGCATTTTATTTTAGCTTCACCCAGAGAGATAGAGTCTGTAGGACGAAAGTCGAATTTCGATTCATTATCATTGGTTACCGCTTGTGTCCACTCGTGATCAATAAAGTGGCTTCTGCCAATAATATTAAAACTGTCATAGATATACTCGAGTCTGTCAGGATCTGAAGACCCTTCATTTTCTAATAGAAATACTGTCAGCCGCCAAAGTACTGACATGATATCGACAATATGATTTTCATTTCCTCCTGTAAGTGCTTTCAGTGTTTCAGAAAGGCTGGCCTTGCTTGAATAGTCGATCAGACTGCTGGTGGGAAAATTACGGCGGAGCAAGTCCAGATTGACTTCCTTGAGATACTCACTAAAGATATTATCCTTCATTTTCAGAAGTAACTGTGAAATCGTTCTGGTTATCAAATTTACTAAGGCAATATTTTCAGGGTTTTCCAGAGTTGATTTTGCGAACTCTGCATCATGATAATATTTTTCTTCCATGGTGGTTACGTAATCTGGATAGCAGGCAACTAAACGGTTCTGAAAATCAATGTTGTCCAGACCTGCTCTGAATCGGGGGATATTTTTTTTATTCGGAAGAAGACTCAGCGGATAAAAACCCTCAAAGTTTTTGATCGAGAGCGCTTCCAGCCCCTGAGGCGTTTTGATCATAAGCTGCAAGCATCTCATTGAACCAGTTTTTATGGCCAGGTGAACGAGGGTATTTCCCATATGATCTGGTTCTAACTGTCTTTCACCACACCAATTGATATTTTCCTGAAACCTGTTGTCAAAGGACTGA
>OODV01000204.1 GCA_900299555.1 uncultured Endozoicomonas sp. | reverse complement strand
CTAAATCGGTAACCCTTTTCTTTTTTTGAAAAGAAATGTCAGATTAAGTCTGAACTACTCCAACTAACTATTTTTATTCATAGAGTCTTTAGAAGACATCAAGGATTCTTCGTTTCTTTTGTGACCATTATTACAAGGGAGTTTGATAAAGGTAGACTTGTGTCTGGTAAAGGTCGTTAGCCTTTAAGGTCTTTACCGGAACTCTTTTAGATAAGCTGAATGTATGAGTGAGTATCCAGCAACCTGGCGGTAATTGAGGAATTATTTCTTTTTCGATTCTCTCCATCGCCCCAGGAAAAAGGTAACAAACAATAAATCCTGCTTTTTCAAAGTTGGCTTTAAAGAAATCATCTCTTTTCACTTCAATCCTATATACTCCCTGTGTAAATATGGCTGGTATTGGTGAACGCTCCCAAGCGTGAATTTTATTTGAAGGGTATTTTTCTCTTAATATTGGAATGAGATGTCCCCAGCCACAGCCAAGCTCGATAATCTCACCAGACACGTCATCAGGAATAATTCTTCGTATACTGTATCTGACCTTGCTGGACGTGGGGGTGGGGCCAATCCCGAGTTTGAGAGACCAGAAAAGAATAGAGCCAGCGATCAGGCCGGCTGAAATCATAAGAGCTGTTGTAATTATTAGTGAATTCAATGGATTAGGTTTTACTCTTCAACACGTTCCCAGGTCTGTGAACGGCCAATCAAAGAGAATCCGATGTAGCCCCGGACTTCTAATTTTTTGCCATCGTCCAGTACCTTCATATTAGCGCTGTATACCTTTCCGGACTCTGGGTCGACGATTTTACCATCGTCGTACTTGCTGCCTTGTTTTTCCATACCCCAGAGGATCGTCATACCCTGAATTTTCTGATCCTTCAGATCCCCTTTACACTGGTCGCAGATACTGTCCCGTTTGGCAGGGTCAAGGATCTGAGTCACTTTGCCAGATACTTTGCCATTTTCTTCAAATATTGTGACATAACTTTTGGCTTCACCAGAACTGTCATCAACTGTCTTCCAGGTACCCAGCGGAGAGGAGGCAATGGTTGCAGATGACAGGCACACAGCAAACAAGCTAACTGCCAGGGTGCGTTTTTTCAAGAACATAAGAGTCGATCTCCAATACACCGGTTTCTCGGGTGTTTTTAAAATTTATTGAACAATCTTGACTGGGCAGCTACTGTGCTCATCCATGATAAATCAAATACAGAATAACCTTGCTGCTGTAATTAGAGCAATTCCTAATCATTAAGATAAAACAATTTGCCTCGAACACTTCTGCGAAATTCAGAGGGTGTGAGCTGGTATTGGCGTTTAAACAATCTGGAAAAATAATCGGCGTCAGAATAACCCACCTGCAAGGCAATCTCGGCAATACCCAGATTTGTATTCTTTAATAGGTCTCTCGCCTGATCAAGTCTGATTTTGCGAACATACTCCATAGGGGCTGAGCTGGTGGCCAGCTGAAAGCGGCGATTGAGCGTTCGGGTGTTCAGGCCTGATAGTCTGCACAGGTCTTCAATAGAAATATCACTGACAAATTGATGGTGAATGAAGTCCTGGAGCGAAACGATAATTTCATCCTGATGGGCAGTGGTGTGGTCATCTGCATAGTGGGTGTCTTTAAAGGGCTTTCTGATTTCATGGGAAAATTGCTGTTCAACCCTCTGGGCAACCGATTCTCCCAATGACACACCCAGAAGATGCACCATCAAATCAGCAACCGAGTTAACACTGCCCGCGCAATAAATACGATCAGCACGTGTAATCAGGTGATTCGGCTTGAAATCGACTTCTGGAAAGAAACGCTGCAGCTTTTCCATGTAGAACCAATGGGTAGTGGCCGGCTTGTTGTCCAGCAAGCCGGCAGCCGCCATAAAGGTTACGCCGGTTCCAGCCGCTGCAAATACAGCGCCTGAATCATATTGCAGTTTGATCCATTCAATAATAGCCGGGTTCTTTCTAACGACCGGGATCGGATTCCGCCAGAGCGCTGGTATCAGTATCAAATCGCCAATGCCACTTTGCTTGAAGGTCCGGTCCGGTGTGAGTCGCAGCCCACCGGTGGTGGTCACAGGCTCTGGTTTCAGAGCACAAAAGTGTACCTCAATAGTTTTTTTTGTACTCGTCAGGCGAGTATAAGTCATTGCTGCTTCAAGCATTTCCAGCGGCAATGTTACGCTGGTGCTGATCATATGCTCTACCATGGGGATTAATACCCGGTTCAGCTGTAATGGGGGGGGTTGTCTAAACATTGTTCAAACGTGCGTCTTATCTATCTGGATTTATGTCTTTTTTATCTGGTTTACTTTATCACGAAATCATTAAACTAGTACCAACTTCGTTTAATTCTTAATTTGCATTCATGACCATCGGCTTGAACTCAGAATTTGAGTAGCAGGTGATGCTGTTATACAGGAGTGTGGTTTGTCCAGATTACCCGTTATTGTTGCTCAAGGTGGGGTCAGCTCGGCTGGAAGAACTTCTGGTTTTCATGGTTACCGTCGTTTGGTACTGGAATGTCTGAATGACCCATTGCAGCGTGAAACCCTTGCTGCGCTTCGAGTGCTGAGAAATCTACCGGAAGGCAGTGGCCGGGAATATATTCTGTCTGGAACGTTGATTCGACAGTTGGAAAGCAACCTGTTTGATCACAAGGCCATTCCCATTCATCAGGCCATTCAGGCTGAGGCTGGATCTGAATTTATTATCAAAGGACGTCGTTTGCCTAACCCTCTCCCAGCCGGATGGCAGTTGGAGAAGCTGGACGATGGTCGAATTAAGGTCAAAATTGAAGATAACCAGCAGTTAATGGTTCCTGCCACCCGTGAATCACTGGTCAGTGCCGCTGGCCAACTCCCCAGCGGGTTTGCTCCTGAGAAGCTTTACCAGTCCCGAAACCACCCCAGATCACTGACAATGACGGTGTTTGGTGCTTCAGATGCTATTTACTCATCCGGTATGGACTGGAATGCGATCAAGCAGAAATTAAGCCCGGAAGAAATTGCTGTCTATTCTGGCAGTGCCATGAGTCAGCTGGATTTCAACGGCAATGGTGGCATGCTGCAATCCCGTCTGATGGGTAAGCGGGTGACTTCCAAGCAATGTCCACTGGGCTTTGCTGAGATGTCCGCGGATTTTATCAATGCCTATATCCTCGGTTCCCTTGGCGGTACGGGTACCGGGATGGGGGCCTGTGCAACCATGCTTTACAACCTGGAACAGGCAGCTTCTGAGATTCGCAGTGGCCGTCGGCGTCTGGTCATTGTTGGTAACAGTGAGGCACCAATTACTCCGGAAGTCATGGAAGGTTATTCCACCATGGGAGCCTTGACGACTGATGCGGCCCTTCGGAGCCTGGACGGGCTTTCGGACTCTGAAAATCCGGACTGGAGAAGGGCTTGTCGACCCTTTGGTAATAATGCGGGCTTCACGATTGCAGAATCCAGCCAGTTTCTGGTCTTGATGGATGACGAACTGGCTCTGGAGTGTGGCGCGGAAATCCTGGGGGCCGTAGCGGATGTCTTTATCAATGCGGATGGCTATAAAAAATCCATTTCTGCTCCAGGAGCCGGTAATCATTTGACCGTTGCACGGGCTGCTGCTCTGGGTAGGGCAATTGCAGGGGATGACGCCCTGCGTTACCGGAGCTTTGTTCAGGCCCATGGTACAGGAACTCCACAGAACCGGGTGACTGAGTCGCAGATCCTCAGCGAAACAGCTAAAACGTTTGGTATTGAAAACTGGCCTGTTGCCGCGGTGAAAAGCTATGTTGGTCACTCCATTGGTGCTGCTGGTGGTGATCAGATTATGGCGACGCTAGGTGTCTGGAAGCATGGTGTGATTCCAGGAATTCAGACAATTAAAGGTCTGGCAGAAGATGTTCATTCAGAGCGTCTGAATATTCTGCTCAATCACTTTGAAACTGGTTCCGATCAAATGGATCTTGCTTTGGTCAATGCCAAGGGCTTTGGTGGCAATAATGCTACAGCACTGTTACTTAGCCCTGAAATGACACGGAAGATGCTAACGGTGCGTCATGGTGGTAAAGCCATGACTCAGTGGCAGCAGAAAAACGAGTCAGTTGCTCGCCAGCAGGATAATTACGAGGGGCTCTGTAAAACTGGTGAAGCGAGCCCTATTTATCAGTTTGGAGAAGGTGTATTGGATGGCTCTGACCTGGAGTTTACTGAAAAACAGGTTAAAGTCCCGGGTTATGGAAAGGCTTTAAACTTGGAGATGGAAAACCCTTTCTGGGAGTTTTAATCGAAATAAGCTCAGGCATTGTGACCTGCAATGCCTGAAGTTCTATTTATCAAAATATTTTTTGAATTTCTTTGGGAACTTTATATGACTTCAGGAGATCTTTTTCTGACCTTCGATTAGATGTTCATTGCAAATTATGTTTCCAAATAGAAGTACCTCATCTCAATTTCTATCTTCTTTTCTCGCTGCCTTGAATCTTGAGGGTATAAGTTCTAGAACTACCTTAGCAGGTTTCTCATTTGGTTGCAGGGAAACTTGCAATGTAAATACTTCATTTACTGAGGGACTTAGACGAAGTTCCACTGCTAAAGTCTCCCCTTATATAAAGTGTATTGATAACCCAGTTTCTAGAAAGCTACTCAAAGCCTCAATGTTGGGTCAAAATGAAAAAATTTATTCACTTATTAATCAGGGGGGGAATCCAAACGTTGTCGGGCTCATGGGGCGAACACCGTTAATATTGGCTGCACAGAAAGGTCATGTTGATACGGTAGCATTGTTAGTGGCGCATGACAGTAATATTAATGCTGCGGATGATTTCAGAAGGACAGCCCTGCATGAAGCTGTGTGTAGTCGGTTTCCCCGAGTAGTAGGTCACTTGATTCAGTGCAAAGTGATGATAAATGCTTATGATTATCATGGTTCTACCGGACTTATCTATGCAGCTGAATTAGGTGAATTAAGCAGTGTTAGAATGCTTCTTCAAGCTCATGCAAAAGTGGATCATGTTAATAAATATGGGCGAACAGCATTGATTCAGGCCGCGGCAAATGGTCATTACATGGTTGCAGAAATCCTTGTCCAGAGTAATGCTGATATCCATCATAATGATCTCTCAGGGAATAACGCAAATTATTATGCTTATAATTATGGTCACATAGAGTGCTGCAAATATTTAATCAAAAATGGTGCGAAACTGGAGGAATTGGCCAAGAGTGTGGGGTTGTCTGAAGAGGTTGTCAGAAACAAGATCTATGCGAGTAGACCAGAAAATTTGGAAGAGGTATATTTTTAACGCGTGCCTTGAAAGCGTTAATAAACCCAGAGGAAAAAATTGAATCAGTAAAACTGTGATATCAGATATTCTATATACAAACTGTTATCTGACAATGATTAATCATTGCCAGATGTATAAAATTTCAAATAATGCTGGTGTCAGTAAAAGAAAACGCTCTGACATCAAACAATCCATTCGATGTCAACTTCAGCTCAGGAATCACCGGCAGGCTCATAAAGACCAGCGTCATCAACGGCTGAATATTGGCATTCACGCCCATTGTGTTACGTGCCTTGCCTAAAAGGTCTCCCATCGTCTTCGCGACGGTTTCAGCATTCTGGTCAGACATCAGGCCAGCAATCGGTAAAGGCAGCTCACCAATCACTTCACCATTCTGCACTAGAACAAAACCGCCACCGATTGATTCCACCTGCTTAACGGCAGCTAACATGTCCTGGTCATTGTCACCCACCACCACAATATTATGTGAATCATGGGAAACCGTGGTGGCGATAGCCCCGCCAGTCAGTTCATAGTCAGCGAGTATGGCGAGCGACATATTACCGGACGCTTTGTGGCGTTCAATCACTGCCAGCTTATTCAGGCCAGGGTTGAGCTGTGGGTCAAATAAACCGTGCGAATTTACTTGAACATCGACCTCCAAAGCTTTGGTCAAAACACCACCGGGCAGCACACCCATTGCTCTTGCTTTATCGGAAGTCAGTGGGAGGTGGAAATTCTCAATGCTCAGGGGAGCCAGGTTTACGGTGTTCAGTACCGAAGGGCAGTGATAGTCCTGAATATCGACCAGCAATTCACCATTTCGTGAAATTTCCTGACCCGCACAGAACACTCGGCGTACTTTGAAGTTTTGAAGGTCTTCAACAATGACCACATCACCATCATAACCGGGCGCCAGGGCTCCTTTCTTTTTCAGGCCATAGCACTCTGCAGCATTCAGCGTACCAATGGTAATGGCCATGATCGGATCAATTCCGGCTTCAACCGCAAGGCGAAGGTTCTTATTGATATGACCGCCATTGATAATATCCTTGGGCTCGCGGTCATCGGTACAGAACAGACAACGACGGGCATTACCGGCATTAACACCTTTAACCAGTTCCAGGAGATCTTTACAGGCAGAGCCTTCACGGATCTGAATGTACATACCCATCTGGATACGTGCGAGCATCGCTTCAATACTGGAGCACTCATGATCGGTTTTAATGCCCGCCATGGCATAGGCCTGAAGATCCAGCCCTTTCAGGCCGGGGCTGTGACCGTCAGCAATGTAACCATGATCATGGGCTAGCTTCACTTTGGCCAGCATGGCCTCATCGCCATTGATCACGGCAGGAAAGTCCATCACTTCACCCACCCCCAGCACATCAGGATGGTTGATCAGCTCAGCCAGGTCCTCTGCCATCAATTTGGCCCCGGCTTCCTCAAACGGTGTCGCGGGTACACAGGAGGGCAGCATGATCTTCACATTCAGTGGCAGGTTCTTTGATGCATCCAGCATATAACGAATGCCATCGAGACCACAGACATTGGCGATTTCGTGTGGATCGGCAATAACAGTGGTTGTGCCATGAGGCAGTACAATACGGGCAAACTGAGGTGGCGTGATGGACGACGACTCGATATGCACATGGCTGTCGATCAGGCCTGGCATAACAATACCGCCATTGGCATCTATGATCTCACGCGCTTCATAATCACCAATCCCAATGATTTTGCCCATACCCAGCGCCAGAGGGCCATCAATAAGACGCTGGTTAAATACATCAACGACTTTGCAGTTGATAATCAGTGTATCTACGGGGATGCGGCCAGCGGCCATATCAATCAGTTGTTTCATACGTTAAGGCTGCTCGTAAACTATCTGGCAAACGACCGGGCAGGGTGCCCGGTCGATGACTCATGCAATCACTTGTCTTTCAGCGTGCGTTATTCAGCAGCACTTAACACCGGATCAAAGACACTCTGAGTAGCAAAGCAAACGGCACCCAGGTCGGTCATGGCGTAATCAGGGATGGCTGTGATTTCCAAGCAGCACATATAGAAAACAGGGTCAGGCAGGTCACAGCCCAGTTCTCTTGCAATTGCCTTCATATTACGTTCTGCTGCAGCCATTTCCTCTGGGCTGATATCGGAAGTAACGCCACAGATTGGCAGGTGAATGAAATCAATGATCTCGCCGTCTTTCACAATCACCTGACCGCCGCCTTTTTCAGCCAGATAGTTGATAGCAGTGGACATATCCTTAGAGTTGGTGCCAATGCAGACAATGTTGTTGTCATCCGGTGCCTTGGAGCTGGCCATGGCACCGGCTTTCAGCTTCCAGCCGGAAACAAAGGCTACCGGCTTGTTGCCGTTCTTGCCAAAACGTTCAACCACTGTGGCGTAGAGAACATCGTTTTCAACATCCGGCAGCACCACACCATTTTCAACATTGAGCTGCACATCACGGCGGCGACGGACGAAAGGCACATCAAAGTCCACTTCCATGGACAGCACGTTAACCTTGTCTGCTTTCAGGTCGGTGTATACCTTCATGTCAGCCGGGGTAATGGATGGGATTCTCAGTTTGGAAGAGAGAATTTCACTGCGTGCCGGTGGTTGCAGGTCAATCGCCATTTTGCCGCCATCAACCACCAGTTTGCCCTTGGCGATGACCTTATCGATATTGAACTTGCGCAGGTCTTCCACCAGCAGGATGTCGGCGATCTTTCCTGGAGAGATAGAGCCGACCAGATGATCAATGCGGTAGGCTTCGGCACTGTTCAGGGAGCCCATCTGGATGGCAGTGATCGGGTCAACACCTGCCGCGATGGTCATACGGATCAGTTTATCCATATGGCCGCTTTCCAGGATTTCAGAAGGAATTACATCGTCAGTGCAGAAGCTGACACGACGGGCCACACGCGGATTGATATGCGTCACGACCTTCATGTTTTCATTGAGGAAGTGGGAGATAGACGACTCACGAATCAGCAGGAACATGCCCTTGCGAATCTTTTCCATGGCCTCAGTGTGGTCGTAGCTTTCATGATCCAGTCGAACACCTGCACAGAGTACGGAGTTGAGACGAGTACCAGTGGTCATTGGCGCACAGCCAAATACTGGCAGGTTGTTCTCACCAGCCAGCTCAAGGGCTTTCATTACGCCATCGTGTTTATTTTCGACAAACTCGGAAACGGTTTCCCAGACGCCATACACTTCAGGCCACTTCTGCACTTCCTGGTGCACTTCCGGGGTCACGTTAAAGCCAACAGTGGATTCTGGTAGGGTGTAAGGCGCGGTAAACGGCAGGCCCCAGAACACTTTCAATGGTCCCTGATTGATTTCGTCCAGAACTTCACGAACACCTTCCAGCCCGGCCGTTACCAGGTACTGATCGAGACCGGAAACGATGCTGGTGGTACCGCAGGGCACCACGGCTTTGGCAAAGCTGGTCATGGACATTTTGCTGCATTCAATGTGCAGATGGCCGTCGATCAGACCGGGAACCAGGTATTTGTTTTCAGCATCGATAATCTGGGTGTTTTCACCGATATAGGTTTCTACATCACCGGTAGCCACAATTCTTGAACGGTAAACGGCGATATCAGCAAGGTAGATCTCTGCAGAGGTGACATTGACCAGTTGACCATTTTTGATGACCAGATCAGCAGGGATACGGGCAGCGCCAGCGTCAATCAAATCGCGCAGGTTTTCTTTAATCATGGTGTTTCACTCAACTCAAATAATGGTCTTCAATGCGGCGTTCCTTGAGCAGGTTTCCGGCTTTTGTGTCGGATAACGCTGACTGCCGCTTTTTACAAATGTCTAAAACAGTCGTTCTTAAAAATGGAGTCTTTTACAGGAATGCGTATCGAGCCAGAAATACCACAGTTAACAACGCACATACGGGCGAGACTTCATGTTTTCTGCCAGATGCCAGTTTGATTACGGTGTAGGTGATAAAGCCGGTTGCAATTCCTTCGGTCAGCGTGAAGCTGAAGGGAATCATCACGGTGGCCACAAAGGCAGGAACGGCTTCGGTCAGATCGTGCCACTGAACCCGGGTTAACTCGGAGGTCATCAGCAGGCCAACATAAATCAGGGCGCCTGCAGTGGCATAAGCTGGAATCATCCCGGCCAGGGGGGAGAAGAAAATGGCCATCAAAAATAGCAGACCAACCACCACGGTCATGAGACCGGTTCTGCCGCCTTCAACGACACCGGTTGCACTTTCAACGTACGGGCAGACAGAAGAAGTTCCCATAAATGCACCGGCAGCAGAGCTGAGGCTGTCCACAAATAGGGATTTTGTGGCGTTCGGGTAATTGCCGGTTTCGTCCGCAAGCCCGGCTTTATCCGTTACCGCAACAAAGGTCCCAGCAGACTCAAAGAGGCTGACCAGCATAACGGAGATAATGACCCCAATCAGGCTCAGATCCAGAGCGCCCATCAGGTCAAGCTGGCCAAGTACTGGCGCAATACTGGGCGGTAATGAAGCGATGCCCTGGTATTCCACATCACCCAGTAACCAGCCAACAAAGGTAATGGCGATTATTGAGATCAGAACCGCCGCCTTAAAGCCACGTTGAACCAGTACCATCATCAGGAGAAAGCTGGCACAACCCAGAACAAACGGGATGGAGCGAACGTCACCAATGGTCAACATGGTGCTTGGCGTGGCCACAATAATGCCGGCATTGTGCAGACCAACCAGGGCTATCATCAGACCACAGCCAGTGGCAATGCCAATGCGCAGGCTTAAGGGAATACTGGTGATGATGTAGGTGCGAAATCCCGCAACCGCCGCAAACAGTAACGAACCCCAGAAGATCACGGCCATGCCGGTCTGCCAGGCCAGTCCCATGCCGCCCACCAGAACAAAGGCAAAGTAGCTGTTCAGACCCATAGCTGGTGCCATGGCAATAGGCAGGTTAGCCAACAGACCCATGGCAATACTGCCAATGGCGGCGATCAGACAGGTAGTGACGAACACGGCCTGAGCATCCATACCTGCAGCGGAAAGAATCTGCGGGTTCACAAAGATGATATAGGCCATGGTCAGGAAGGTGGTTATGCCGGCCATGACTTCCTGACGGATATGGGTACCTTTGGCCTGAAGCTGAAACTGACGGTCTATCCATCCGGTTTTTTCCGGTGGAGGGCATTGGGATTCAGTAATATGACGGGATGCTTCAATAGCCGCAGTAGTCATTACAAACTCGGATGGGAAATCGATGGATGATGATGAACGATCGTTCCGTTCAAAATTATTATACGGACGTTCAAATAATTTACATCAATTAAATCAGAGCTTTACGTTAATTACTTAAAGTTGTAGGTATCTATAGATGGGTGAGAGCCTGCCCCTGAAGAGGACCATGGTAATTATAAAAGCTACATTCTTTGGGGTTTTATGATCGGCAGAGGCTTGAAAGCTGGAGCAGGCTAGAGGTAAGAAATAAAGGGAATTTGCAGGAGACGGTTGGTGTAATCAAACCAGTTCATTGAAGTTAAGAGTAGACAGGTTGCCCTGTCTACTCTTGCGGGTTAAGCCTGGAAATCAATTTTTATAAACCCAGAACTCAGGATTAACAACTTCAGAGAAGTCAGGACCGGTACCAGTCTGAGGATTTACGTAAGTCCGCATCATTATTTTGAACTTACCATCACTCTGGCTGGTATCAACTTCAAAGCAATTATTGACACCGGTACAATCGGATTTAACTGCCAGTCGGAAGAAGTTCTTGTCAGCACTCCGCTCTATGAAAGTAACTGGCTTTCTCGGGTTAGGCCTTCTGTTGTCGTATTCCTGGAGCTGCACCTTGTCAAAATCAATGGTCGCAATAGCTCTGCCAGTCTCGGGGTGATAAAAGCCAAAGTTCCAGAATTTGGCATAATTCGTAGCAACATAATCAACACCGGTAATGACCAGCTGGCTACCAGAATTACTGAAATCCACAATCATCATTTTATCGGTTTCAGGGTCATTGATGTCGACATATAACGCATCCAGGTTATTGCCCCAGCAGTAGCTGCCAGTTTCAATGCAGTGCTCTGCACTGTAATCTCTCGCCTTAATGACGGCACTGGCATCATATCTTCCGTACTCATGCTTGGTTTCTCTGAGCCATTTTCGATAGTTGTCTCTTTGCCAAGGCTTCAACTCCTGTCGTCCTGTCAGGCGATCAATTTCCTCTTCTACCTAAATCCTGCAATCCCAATTTCAAAAGGTCAAATAGAGGAATGAAACATGGC
>OODV01000577.1 GCA_900299555.1 uncultured Endozoicomonas sp. | reverse complement strand
CATTCACCGTCACCGTGTAGGTCTGGGTCACCACCTGCTCCCTGGCCAGGTAATCGATATCCCCATCGGGCACGCTGAAGGTCCAGTCCACCTGGCCGGTGCCATCGTTAGTGGTGTTGTTGCTGACCGTCGTTGTGAAGGTGCCGAGGTACCCGCTGATGTTGGAAGTGACACTGACGGTCTGCCCATCGGTGAGGTCGACATCGGCGATGGTGAAGCTACCGCTGTCGGAGAGGGTGGCGGTGTTCTCGCCACTGGCTCCATCGGCAATCTCGGTCACCGCGCCGGTGACATCGATGGCGGCAGTAATGGTGGGCACGTCGTTGGTGCCGGTGATGGTGACGGTGACCTGCTGATCCACGGTGCCGCCCTGGCCGTCATTCACGGTGATGGTGTAGGTCTGGGTGACCACCTGGTCTCTGGCCAGGTAATCAATAGCTGCATCCGGCACGCTGAAGGTCCAGTCCACCTGGCCGGTACCGTCCCCCGTCGTATTGTTGCTGACGGTTGGGGTAAAGGTGCCCAGATAGCTGCTGGTGTCGGAGGTGATGCTGACGGTCTGTACATCGGTCAGGTCGACGTCGGCGATGGTAAAGCTGCCGCTGTCGGACAGGGTCGTGCTGTTCTCGCCACTGGCACCATCGACAATCTCAGTCACCGCACCAGTGACATCCGTGGCGGCAGTAATGGTGGGCACGTCGTTGGTGCCGGTGATGGTCACGGTGACCTGCTGGTCCACGGTGCCGCCCTGACCATCGTTGACCGTCACGGTGTAGGTCTGGGTCAGGGTTTGATCTTTGGCCAGGTAATCGATGTCGGCATCGGGCACGCTGAAGGTCCAGTCCATCTGGCCGGTGCCATCGTTAGTGGTGTTGTTGCTGACCGTGGGGGTAAAGGTGCCGAGGTACCCGCTGGTGTCGGAGGTGACGCTGACGGTCTGTACATCGGTGAGATCCACATCGGCGATGGCGAAGCTGCCACTGTCTGATAATGTGGCGGTGTTCTCGCCACTGGCTCCATCCACAATCTCGGTCACCGCACCAGTGACATTGGTGGCGGCAGTAATGGTGGGCACGTCGTTGGTGCCGGTGATGGTCACCGTGACCTGCTGGTCCACGGTGCCACCCTGGCTGTCATTCACGGTGATGGTGTAGGTCTGTGTCACCACCTGGTCCCTGGCCAGGTAATCAATGTCGGCATCCGGTACGCTGAAGGTCCAGTCCACCTGGCCGGTGCCATCGCCGGTGGTGTTGTTGCTGACCGCCGGGGTAAAGGTGCCGAGATAGCCGCTGGTGTCAGAGGTGATGCTGACGGTCTGTACATCGGTCAGGTCGACGTCGGCGATGGTAAAGCTGCCGCTGTCGGACAGGGTCGTGCTGTTCTCGCCACTAGCACCATCGACAATCTCAGTCACCGCACCAGTGACATCCGTGGCGGCAGTAATGGTGGGCACGTCGTTGGTGCCGGTGATGGTCACGGTGACCTGCTGGTCCACGGTGCCGCCCTGACCATCGTTGACCGTCACGGTGTAGGTCTGGGTCAGGGTTTGATCTTTGGCCAGGTAATCGATGTCGGCATCGGGCACGCTGAAGGTCCAGTCCACCTGGCCGGTGCCATCGTTAGTGGTGTTGTTGCTGACGGTTGGGGTAAAGGTGCCCAGGTACCCATTGGTGTCGGAGGTGACGCTGATGGTCTGGACATCGGTCAGGTCGACGTCGGCGATGGTAAAGCTGCCATTGTCGGAGAGGGTGGTGGTGTTCTCGCCACTGGCTCCATCCACAATCTCGGTCACCGTACCAGTGACATCGGTGGCGGCGGTAATGTTAGGGACATCGTTGGTGCTGGTGATTGTCACGGTGACCTGCTGGTCCACGGTACCGCCCTGGCCATCGTTGACGGTCACCGTGTAGGTCTGGGTGACCACCTGGTCTCTGGCCAGGTAATCGATGTCGGCATCGGGCACGCTGAAGGTCCAGTCCACCTGGCCGGTGCCATC